>QNZT01000135.1 GCA_003978455.1 Sulfurospirillum sp. | reverse complement strand
GCGTTTTATGACAATCTTGAGCAAAAAAATGATTTCAAAAAACTTTTGAGCGGAATCATCAACTACCTTGCCAAACCTGTTACCGCAAAAATCTATCCGTTCGTCGACAACAAAGGTGCTGTTTTTATTTCAGAAGATACCGAGTATAAGTTCAGCAACTTCGAACGTTTTGCAGATCTGGCAAAAGAGTACCAGTTTCCTGTTACTGCATTTATCGTCGCAAATCTGGCACAAAAACCGGAACATCAGGAGATGATGCACAGAATCGCTCAAAATCCTTACGTCGAGTTTGCATCGCACAGCACATCGCATAAACAGATCGTCGGAAAAAGTGAAGCCTATATCGTCAACGAAACAGCAGGCTCTAAAAAAATCATCGACAGGTACGCGAGCGAGCCTATTCAGGGATTCAGACCGCCAAGGGAAGAGCTGAACGATCTTATGAGAAAACATTTGGCAAAAAGCGGTTTCACCTATATACTCGGAGCCACCGAAGAGCATCTCTATCCGAAATTTGACAAACCAAACCTGCTGATCATCCCCCGTCATGGAACAGATGACTTCAGCTATCTGGTCAATCTCGACTGGTACAGCAGATGATTCGTGAAGCCAATTTCGTTACTTCACTCAATGCCATCTATACACTCAGTATCCATACACACCTTTTTGCGTACAGTACCAATATCAACATCATGAAGAAATTTTTTCACTATCTCAAAGAGCACCCGGAGTTTAAAATTATCGGTGGTAAAGAGTTACATCGTAAAGTAAGTCTTGCAAAAAACCTCAGCCATAAGCTTGAACAAAAAGACAACCAATATATACTGACAGTCACCAACAACAACGCAGTACCGGTAGATAATCTCTATATACAGCTTTTCAAAAATCCAAACGCAAAAATCACAAGCGGGAGTGTCAACAACAAGCGTGTCACTGTAAAGATTGACAACCAACACAGCAATGTCCACCTCGATACCATCCCCGCCAAATCCAGTATCAAAATCTACTTTACACTGAAGCATATGAAGGGATAGTGATGTACTTTTCACTACTCTTCATGATACTTTCAACAACACTTTTCGCCGGAAAAACCATGATACCAGCACACCCGTTTCCTACACATATACACTATAAGAACACTATTTCACCTTCGCTCTATTCACAAAAAGAGATTGACCGCTATACGCTGGCATTTTACAATCAATGGAAAAAGAGCTTTCTGATCAAAGAGAGAGATCTGTACCGCATCGCAACCGACAAAAACGATACATCCCGAACCGTCTCCGAAGGACAGGGATACGGTATGCTCATCACTGCCTACTTCGCCGGTGCCGACCCCGACGCACAAAAAATCTTTGACGGACTTTTTCGTTTCGCAAAAGCGCACCCAAGTCATATCTGCCACACCCTCATGACATGGCAGGTTCCTGAAAAAAAAGGAGAGTCAGACAGCGCTTTTGACGGAGATGCAGACATCGCCTATGCTCTGCTGGTCGCAGACAAACAGTGGGGAAGCAGCGGAAAGATCAACTATAAAAAGGAAGCGTTTCAAATCCTGGATGCCATCCTCAGATACACTTTCGGGAAAGAGAGCAACCTGCCCCTACTGGGTGACTGGGTAGACCAAAACGGCAAAAAATACAACCAGTACACCACCCGGACATCGGACTTCATGATCGGTCACTTTCGCACCTTTTCCCGGATACACAAAGACAAACACTGGGCAAAGATCATCAATGCCACACAAATTGCCCTGCAACAGATCCAGGAACTCCCCGAGAACAAAAGTGCACTCGTCTCCGACTTTATCTACTACGACAAAAAGAGCAGACATTTCAAACCGACCGCACGCCATTTTCTCGAAACAGAAGATGACAGCTACTACTACAACGCCTGCCGTGTCCCCTGGAGAGTCGGCACCGATGCCCTGCTGAACAACGACACAACATCCCAACGCATCACGCAAAAGATGCTCTACTGGGTATGGCTCAACAGCGGTAAAAAACCGCAAAACATCAAAGCCGGTTATCACCTGGACGGCAAACCTATCGGCAACTATCCGACAACTGCATTTATCGCGCCGTTCGGTGTCGCGGCAAAAAGCAATCCCCATATGCAGGAGTTTTTAGACAGCCTTTACGACTACATCAAAACCCGTCATGAAAATTACTACGAAGACAGTATCAACCTACTCTGCCAGCTTCTCATCACCAACAACTACTGGGATCCGGCAAACTACTAAAAAGGGAGTATGGAGAGGTTAAACGCCCGCTCCACTGCCCAAAGCGCTGCGATCACCGCAGTCAGCGCCGAAAAACCGTATAAAATAAACCGTTTATAAAATGTAGTCTTTTCAAGCAGATAGAGCAGAGGCAGTACCGCTGCCACGATCGCCAGCTGCCCGATCTCGACACCAAGATTGAACCCGAACAGCATCGCCAGAAAATCCTGGCTGTTTTTGATGATAAGATCATGAAGGACATTGGCAAACCCGAACCCGTGGATCAACCCGAACATAAACGCCATGATCCACGCATGACGGGTAATCATCGGGTAGAGATTGTTCACCGCCGTAAAAAGTACCGACAGTGCGATCGCCACCTCCACAAACTGACTGTTCAGATGCACCACATCCCCCACACTCAGCCCCAGCGTGATCGAGTGCGCCACACTGAACCCCGTCACCACTTTCAGCACTTCTATCAGGACATCGCGAAAACGCCGTCTGGGCAAAGGTCTGCCGTCACGGTAATAGTAAACCGATGGGATCAGCAGCATCATCAAAAAGAGGATATGGTCATACCCTATCCAGATATGCCAGATACCCTCCACCAGAAAGTTTTTAAAAGCACTCCAGACACTCCTCTTCTGCTTCAGCCTGAGCGTCA
>QNZT01000047.1 GCA_003978455.1 Sulfurospirillum sp. | reverse complement strand
CGCCGCTCAAATTACTATCAGCGATGATACAATGTTCCAGCCGGACTTCGACTGGGATGCAGAGTTTCTCAAAAAAGATCTGCTGCTTATAGGCATAAAAGAGCCTTCACCTGAACTTATCGAAAAAATCAAAGCACTTTTCCATGGACATGAAAAGATCCGACCCGGTATCCTCATAATCAAAAAAGAGCGTCTGGCGCATTCTGAAGATCCTGCTATTCAAGATCTCTATAAAAAGATAGAAGACTTTATAGCCTTAAAGAAAAATAAGCATGAAAAGCAGCAGGCAAAACGCAGTGACGCAGTTGTCAAAATCCAGACACCGATGACTATCTTCACACCGGAAGAAGACGGCTATGGGAAAATTACATTTGGGACTGACAATAGACTCTCTTTCCAAAAATATAAAGTACAGGAGGATGGCACTTTTGCTCCAGAGGCAGAAGAGAATCAGGACACTGATCTGATCTTCCAAAACGGTCAATGGGTTACGGATGAAGATGACTCTGTACAATACACATTAGATAGTGATGGGGCGATCTCTCTTCCAAAATGGAACGAAAAAGCGTATCTTGTCGCACCAAAAGATCCTATCGCAGGGAAAAGTAAAAAATTCCCGCAATACCACACTGCCGTCACTATGCCTGACGATGCGAAAATGTATTTCATCAAAATCAAGAAGATGAAAGATACCTATATGCTAAATCAAGAAGTGCAGCAATATCAACAAAACAGTGATCGTGTACCGTATACTTCCATATCTGATTTCATCGAGGCACAATGTGAAACGCGCTGGTTTGAAGGCGATGAAAACGGTGGTCTTGCATTTGCAGGTGAAAAAACAGAAGCGGGCTACAGCTGTGACGGTACCCAAACAAAAGGCAAACTGGTTTATGCCAAAAATACAAATAACGGAACCGAGATCGTAAACGAAGATGCAGGAACCTGGGAAGTCAAAACACTTGAAGGTGATACAAAAGTACTTGTTGTCAAACCCTACAATATGAAACGTTTTCATGATGACGAAGGGGATATTTCATATCCGATCTTCGCTGTGAATCAGGGCATACTTTATCGTGGAGATCTGGAACCGGCAGGTATGACACGCGCCATACCTGCATTCAATAAAAGTGCAATGAACGCTATAACCGAAACTATTAGTGCAAACTGGACAAACATCATAAAAGAGATGCCTGTAAACGACTTCAAAAAACACTACAACCAGTAGCAAATCCGCAATAAGAGAGACAGAAAATTTTGTCTCTCTTATTGCACCATCCCATACAAAAGTCGAATCTCTTCTGCCCAGATAGTATCGTCGATGGTTTCCAAAACCAGAGGTATATCATCCATCCGGGGATCGTTCATGATAAAACGAAAAGCGTCCAGACCGATTTTCCCTTGACCAAGGCTGTGGTGCCTGTCCACGCGTGATCCCAGATCGGGTTTGGAGTCGTTGATGTGCATTCCTTTGAGATATGAAAATCCAATAATATCATCGAACGCTTTCCATGTCTGGTCATACGCTTCTTTGGTTCTTATGTCGTATCCTGCGGTAAACATATGGCAGGTATCGATGCACACCCCTACTCTGCTTTTATCGATCGACTTGTCGATGAGATGTGCGAGATGCTCAAACCTATACCCCAGATTGGTTCCCTGACCAGCTGTGTTTTCGATCACCAGCGTTACGTCGCGTGTCACTTCCAGCGTTTTGTTCATCGACTCTGCAATACGATCCAGACACGCCTCTTCACTGAGTTTTTTCAGATGGCTTCCGGGGTGAAAATTGAGCCGGTCGAGTCCCAGTTGCTCACAGCGCTGTACTTCATCGATAAACGCATCCAGGGATTTTTGCCGCTTCTCCTCTTCGGGGTGTCCGAGATTAATCAGGTAGCTATCATGAGGGAGTACGTGTTGGGGAAGTATTTCCGCCTCTTCCAGTTTCTGTTTAAAAGCATCGATCGTTTTTTCATCCAGCGGCTTGGCTTTCCACTGGCGCTGGTTTTTGGTAAAAAGCGCAAACGCTTTTGCGCCTATTTTTTTGGCATTGTCGGGCGCGTTGAACACACCCCCGCTTGCACTGACATGTGCTCCGACAAATTTACTCATTTAGGCAACTTCCTTAATTTGATGATAATATGATTTTTACTGTCCTTAAAATAGACGTTTCCGGGCCATATCTTGTACTTGATCACATAGTTTTTGGTGATGATTTTCTGGATAAATCCTCTGGTCATCTTTTTGAGGTTTTTCCCGCCCATAATCGGCTTACTTTGCAAAACGTTTTCGATCAGTGTATCAGGATAAGCACCGGTTAAAAATGTCTGGTTAAATCCATGCTTGGTGTTGCAAAGTTTTCCGGTGCAGATCTCATCATCTTTCAGCGAAACTGTCATATCCAGCACAACTTTTCCCATAGAGAAAACCTGCAGATTGATCAGGTTGTCGTAGATATTCATAAACCCGGTATCGGAAAATGCAAACTTTTTGGTTTTCATCGTCACTTTATACGGACTGGATGTGAGCAGTT
>QNZT01000142.1 GCA_003978455.1 Sulfurospirillum sp. | reverse complement strand
TTGGTTAGGGTAAGGGTTGATGCCTTTGTCTCTGAGTGTTTGGGTTTTTTTAATACGTTCTTGAATATATTGATTTTCAAATATCAAGGGTTCTCCTAGGGGTAATATTTAGTGTAGACGTTGTGTCTTCTATTGTGCTTGACAATTTTCGCATAAACCTACGATTTTCATCGTATGGTCAGTCATCTGAAAATTGAATTTTTTGGCAATGGCGTCTTGTCGTTCTTCGATGACATCGTCAAAAAATTCAATAATCTCACCACATTTGGTACAGATAAGATGATCATGGTGTTTTTTGAGTCCCAGTTCATACTTCTTGCCTTGCACACCAAATGAGATAGATGAGGCTATTTGTGAGGTTTCAAGTAGGGCTAAAGTACGGTAGACCGTAGCAATACCTATATTAATATCTGGGTTTTCCTGTTTGAGTAAAGTATAAATATCCTCTGGTGTAAAATGTCCATCGTTGTCATACAAAAACTTGAGTACCAGTTCTCTTTGTTTGGTAAACTTGAGGGTATTCTCTTTCAGTAAAGACTGGAATTTTTCTAAAAGAAGAGGATAAGCTATCATTTTAGATGCCTAATATGTGGTAGCGTTTGTTTCAGTTACGCTAGCATTGAGTTCATCTAAAACTGTTTTTTCACCATCTTTTTTCTCAACGGTAGTTAGTTTCATAGAAGAAGTGTCGATGTTAATAAGGTAAGAACCTGCCTCTTTGAGGTAAGGGTAAAGCACAGAGTCATTTACATACTTTTCAAGATTGTCTTTGATGAGAGTCACATTTGAGAGTGCTGTTACAATAAGTGCAAAAATAAGGAAATATTTTCCTCCACCTGCTACAAAACCAAGCAGACGGTTAAGAAAACCCAAGCCACTTTGACTGGTAAGTTTAGAGAAGATTGAACCTAAAATAGTAGCACTGAGCCAGATAAGGATAAGAATAGCAAGGAATCCGATAAGGGTTAAGAGAGATTTATTATCCAAATGAAAAAAGTTTGTATCGATGAATGCCGCAGCATCAGGTGCAAGACGTGAGGCAAAGTATACACCGGCAATAAGTCCTACAAGACCAAATGCTTCTTTGATAAACCCTTGCATAAATCCTTTAATTCCTAAGATCAAGATAATGGCGGCAATGGTAACATCAAAGTAGTTGAAGTCCATCATTGAAAAGTTTTCCATCTATTTTCTCCTTGCTATTTTACTTTTTTTTCGTATTGTATCTATATCTATGTCTAAAAATGCTTTAGGCTATCACTTAACGTATGACTGCTTTTGAAATTTCTTCAGGTTTATTGGCATATTGTAAAGCAATATCTCTTGAAATTTTCCCATCTTTTAAGAATTTCAGAAGCGCTTGTGTTTGTGTCTGCATACCTGAGTCACCTTGACCTAGTTGCATTTGCGAATAAATTTGGTGTACTTTGTCTTCACGAATGAGGTTAGAGATGGCATGGTTGGTAATGAGTATCTCAGAAGCTGCTACCCTACCACCGCCTAACTTTGGTAAAAGTGCCTGCGCGATAACGGCTACTAATGAAGAGGATATCATCGCTCTAATTTGTGGTTGTTCATCTCCTGTAAATACATCGATAATACGGTTAATGGTACCAGCAGCAGAAGAGGTGTGTAGTGTAGCAAAAACAAGGTGTCCTGTTTCTGCTGCTGTCAAACCAGCTTCGATAGTCTCTTTGTCCCGCATCTCCCCAATGAGGATGATGTCTGGATCTTGACGCATGGCAAATTTAAGTGCAGTCGCAAATGATTTGGTATCTTCACCTACACCACGATGAGAAAAGACACATTTTTTGTTTTGGTGAATGAATTCCACAGGATCTTCAACGGTGACAACGTGTTTTTGTTCTGTAATGTTGATTTCATTAAGCATGGCTGCGAGTGTGGTGGATTTACCAGAACCTGTTGGCCCAGTGACTAGAATAAGCCCCTTTTCTCTTTTTATCAGTGTTTTGTAGACTTGAGGTGCTCCCAAATCATCCAGTGATGGGACATCAATAGGAATAATCCTAAATGCGGCGGCTGTATCACCCAATGTCTTATAGTAGTTTGCCCTAAAACGACCAATCCCCGGGATAAGCAAGGCAAAGTCAAGTTCATCATGTTCTTCGAAATGCTGTTTTTGTTTTTCAGTAATGAGTGAGTAACACATCTCTTCGATGTCTTCACCTGTCATTTTGGGGAGGTTTACAGGTTTAAGTACTCCATCGAGTCTTATCTGAGGTTCTGTACGTGAAACAAGGTGTAAATCTGATGCACCATGGGTTACCACAGATTGGAGTAGTTTTTTGATGTCGAAAGCAGCCATAAGTATCCTTTAGTTTGAGGTTTCTAGATAGTGAGTCTCATAGAATCACAGTTTTTGATGTCGTCAATTGTAACATTAGTCAATAATCGCAGGTACGATGAAAAAATCATCTGCACTTTTAGGTGCATGCTTTAAAATATTCTCAGCAACATCATTGGCTTGGCGAGGTTTGTCTTCTCTTAATGGTGTTCCTCCGTCAAGTGTTGAAAAAGA
>QNZT01000146.1 GCA_003978455.1 Sulfurospirillum sp. | reverse complement strand
GCGACCTGCTCCACGATATGCACTATCGTATCTCTGTTTTCATGACTTGCAGTGATATCCAGAAAAGTGATCTCATCCGCGCCCTCTTCATTGTAACGTTTTGCCACTTCCACAGGATCCCCGGCATCACGCAAACCTACAAAGTTAACACCCTTGACCACACGACCATTGTCCACATCCAGACAGGGAATAATTCTTTTTGCAAAATAATCCATAATAACTCTTTAATATTTTTTAACAGTTGATAGTAACACAGAGAGGGTAAAAGAAGATTGATATTCGGTTTATCAAACGACGGGGAGAAGCACATTCCCCGTCTTGAAGTTTATTTTTTAACTTTTTGCAAATATTGCTGATAATTCAATTTATACGGTACTTTGTCTTCACCCCTGTAAAGCTTATCATTATCAATCAGCACAATACCTTTTTCCACAGTACCAGCCTGAGGAATATTGCCATTTGTCAAGTTTCCTTTTTTTAACAGAAAACCGGTAATAGTAGATGAAATTTTCGTAGCTTTTTTACCATCTTCCGTATTAACATCATCACCTAGCTCATAGCTATAATAGACATCCATATCATCCGTATTGTCCTCTTTATTACAACCGATATCACTATATTGAAAACTGCTTCGTGTAAATTTCTCTTTTTCAAATACTAAAATAGTCTTTTCGGATGTTGCATCGGGCAAATTGATACAACTACCTTCCCAAGTACCTTTTAACTTTGAAGTGGTTACAGCAGAAGAATCTCCACTGCCTCCGCATCCGCTCAAACCTATCATCGCCGCTATACTTAAACTGGTCAGTAAAATCTTCATAGTATTATTCCTTCTTTTTAAATAGTTTATAAATAATAGCATAAAAACTTAAAATATTTATAAACTATTTTTTGGATTGTTTTTGAAGCAATTTATCAAGTTCATGAAAACTGTACAAAAGCCCATCTCTGTAAGCGGAGGGATTCATAGACTTCGCTCTTTTATAGGCAGTATCAAATGCCTCTGTAAACTCCTTTTGCAAAGAGGCCTCTTTTTTCAGATAAAAGTAACTCAGTGCATCTACCCACTCAAAAACTTCAAAAACCCCTTTGCGATACGTCGGATCCTTTTTCAGACGCTTATCCCGAAACAGAAGTGATGTTTTTTTGATATAGCAGTTCTGATTGATCTCTTCCAGAAAATCTTTACTTGAGCCCTTCATAACTCACTTCCATGCTTGACGATATCAAGAGAATACTTTTCGCGCAAACGCTGCAACGACTGGGAAAGCCTGTAAGCGTCATGATCCTCCTTGAAAGAGAGCAGGGAGAGTGCTTTTCGTCTTTGACAGGAGAAATTTCCCACAGAGATACTGATCTTCGTCACACAGCCTAACGGGACATCGTCACCGCTGAACATCTCACAAAAGAGCTCTTTACAGAGTGTTTCACTGAAGATACGATCCACTGTCACTCTCTTTTTCAGACGCTGCCCCTGATCGAAACTGACCTTGAGATAGTAGGAAGTAGGGTGAACACTCTGTCTCAATACCAAAAAGGAGATATGCCTTGCCAGTATCACGATCCGCCGCAACACCTCTTTTTTATCGCATATCGGATCGAAGGTTCTGCTGATACCGACAGACTTTTGCTCCTGTGCGACACTGATACCTTCATGATCATCTCCCACGATCCTGTGATAAAGCACCCTTCCCGGTTTTTTCCAGCTGTAAAAGAGTGCTTTGTGACGGCTTGCCTCTCCCAGCGTCTCGATAAAATGCTTTTCCAGCCGTCTCTGGTACCCTCTCCCTATACCCGGAAACGCTTTTATGGGAATATTTTCTATAAAAGAGGCGATCTCATCTTTCGATACCAGTTTGACACCGTTTGGTTTGGCATACTTTGTAGCGAGTTTGGCGATCCATTTGGCTGGAGAAGCGCCTATGGAGATCGGCAAGCGAAATTTTTCCCATATAAGCTGCTTTAAATGCGTCGCATAGGCAAAAACATCCTCTTCCCTTACCCAACCATTAAGATCGCAAAAAAACTCGTCTATGCTGAACTGTTCGATATGCGGCATTTGTAGTTTCAAAAACGAGTATAACCGGTATGAAAGATCATGATATAACATATAATCGGGTACCAGTATGATCATCTCCGGACAGAGTCTGAGTGCTTCGGCAAGCGGCATTCCCGTTTTGACACCTTTTGCCCTGGCTTCATAACTCGATGTCACCACGATTCCCCGTACCTTTTCATGACCGTCACGCTGCTGTTCTACAAAAAAGTTTTGAAACGTATGTGCGGTATCGTTGTAAAAAACAGGATTGACAAAAGCCCCATGGTTTTTATTGAAGAGTTTGATACCGGCTTTTTGTTTCTCAAATATTTTGAGATTGCTTCTCCCACCCACAGCGTGTTGAGTGTCATATCTCTTGTTCTGTGTGCAGATACAAAAAAAGTATCCAGATCCAGATGCAGTATCATCACCACTCCTACTGTTTTGTAGAGATAATAATAACTTTAAAAAAGGGAATTAGTGATTTTTATTTCAATTTGAAATATTTTTTTAGTAGCTGTTGCAGAAGTAAAAGGATTGTCCTCGCATTGCTACGCTTTACCGAACCCTCTTATCGGGTTCTCATCACTTTTAAAAGGACATTGTTGCAATTGTTTGATTTTTATAAAAATGGCAGAGGGGAAGGGATTCGAACCCTCGAAGGCTTGCACCTTACACGCGTTCCAGGCGTGCTCCTTCAACCGCTCGGACACCCCTCTATGTTTGAAGAATATGAATTTTAGCGTATTTTCCTGAAATCTTCAAGTTCCCGGGCAAAAAATTCCAAAATTCTTTGCTGAAGCAGCAGTGTTTCTTCATCATCTTTGGTGCAAACGAGAAACTTTTGCAACTTATCGAGATCCACTTTA
>QNZT01000041.1 GCA_003978455.1 Sulfurospirillum sp. | reverse complement strand
ATCTCCTGTTTTAGGAAACTTTCCATTTGGATTGAGCAAATCAGAAGATTCTGTCAAAGTCTACAATGAACAGGGAGCACTGGTAGATCAGGTGCATTACGACAAAAGCTGGCCTGATGCCAAAGGAAACGGCAAAACACTCTCACTGATCGATCCTGACAGTGACAACAGTGTCAGCACCAACTGGGTTGCGGCTGATAACTTCGGTACGCCGGGGGAAGGAAACTTATAATCAGTAAGGTTTAAGCTTTACAGGGTCATTGAAAGTTCATGATGATCAAAGTTTGATCTCTTTGATCATCAGCTGCGGTGATACCCTGCCGCGGAACTCGTTTTTCGAGACGGTGCAGATGATATCCACTTTTTCACCGCTGTTCACTTTGTCGGAGAAGTTAAAGTGGATCGACTCCAGCGTGACATTTTCGGTGGCGAGAATGATCTTCTGATGGTTTTGGTTTTGCCCGATCACCTTTTCGAGTTTGACAACTGCGTCTTTGAGTACGAAGCTTGGCATCGGGTTTTTCTGACCGTATGGTTCAAACTCTTCGAGGATATCGAGCAGTTCAAAGTCGATAGCCCTGGGATCGATCTCACCCAGAACTTCCGTCTTGGAGATAAAGTCCTCTTCGGGCACCTCTTCGAGAGATGCTTCCATCCGCGCTTTAAACAGAGGCAGATTCTCTGCATCCAGACCCATGCCCGCGGCACCTTTATGCCCGCCGAACCCTTTTAAGAGCTCCGCCTGTTTGCTGATATGCGCAAGGATGTCGATATCTCCGACACTTCGGGCGCTTCCTTTCGCCACACCGTCATGCACGGAAAAGACGATAGCGGGTATGTGAAACCGCCGGGAGAGTCTCGATGCGACGATACCGATCACCCCTTCGTGCCACGCTTCACCCCAGACGACGATGATCTTTTTACCCTCTTCTATCTTTTGAAGCGCCTGATTGAACAGATCGAGCTCTATCTCTTTGCGGTGATTGTTCAGATCGACGATATAGAGCAGTTTCTGCATCGCTTCACTCTCCGTTTTCGCCCGCAGCAGCTCATAGGATCGTGTGGCATCTTCGATACGTCCGGAGCTGTTGATCAGCGGAGCGATCAGAAAAGAGATGTCTTCGCTGCGAAAACTGCTTTTGTTGAAAAACTCGGCGATCACCCGAAATACGGGGCGCTTCTTCTGGCTGAGCAGCCTCAGACCGCTTTTTACCATCGTACGATTGATATCTTTGAGCTCCATCATGTCGCCCATGATCGCGATAGCCAGCAGATCCAGAAACTTGGAGAGATCGTAGCGGATATCCATCTCATCCTTGATCGCGGCACAGAGATACCACGCTACCTGCGCACCGCAGATCTCACTGTTTGGAAAAGAGCAGTCATGCTGTTTGGGATTGACGATAGCGTACGCATGGGGCAGTTTTTCAGGTGTGGTATGGTGATCGGTGATGATCAGATCGATCCCCCGCTCCCGGCACACTTCACCCGCTTCAAACGCGGAAATGCCGTTATCCACGGTGATGATGACATCTGCATCGAGTTTTCTGACAATCTCGGGGCTGATACCGTAACCGTCTTCAAAACGATTGGGGATCTTCAGCGCGACCTCAACGCCGATATCCTCGAAAAACTCGGTAATGATAACAGAAGAGATAACACCGTCGGCATCATAGTCTCCGACAACGGCAATCTTTTCCTTGTTGCGAACCGCCTCTTTGATCCGCCTGGCTGCTTTTTGGATATCTTTCAGCCCATCAGGCTTTGGTATATGCGACAACTTCGTGCAGCGGTCTTCACTGAAACGGCTGGAGAGAAGTTGGTAAATATCCTCCTTGGACAATCTTTTGGATACAGACATCATTCTTCAGATTTGTTTTGTAAAGCAGCTTCTACAAATCCTAAAATCGCTTCATTGGGCTTTTTCAGCCGCGAAGTGAACTCCGGATGAAACTGCACACCCAGAAACCACGGATGATCTTTGATCTCGACCGCCTCGATCAATCCATCCGACTCTCCACTGATAATCAAGCCCGATTTTTCAAAAGCATCCCGGTAAGCGGGATTGGCTTCGTAGCGGTGACGATGGCGTTCATAAATGGTTTTTGCCCCGCCATAAGCCTTACGAAGGAGTGATCCGGGTTTGGTATCGCACGCATACTCTCCCAGTCTCATCGTACCGCCCAGGGGGCTTTTGTGTGTACGGATCTGTTTATTGCCGCTGGCATCGATAAAAGCATCGATCAGATAGATGACAGGATTTTTACATTCGGGTTCAAACTCTACCGAATTGGCATCTTCCAGTTTGGATTGGAAATAACGGCGGTCGTCATCCGAGAGTTTTTCGGGCAAATGCACTTTGATGTGCACCAACAGGTCGCCGTAGTTCCGGGTGTTCAATTCGGGAATGCCTTTTCCGCGGATACGCAGGATTTTGCCCGGCGAAACGGGGCCTTCGAGGTTGAGTTTGATTTTTCCGTGGGGCGTTTCCAGTGTTTTGGAAGTACCCAAAACACATCACCACGTTTTTCCCATCACAAGTTCTATCATTGTAAAAG
>QNZT01000023.1 GCA_003978455.1 Sulfurospirillum sp. | reverse complement strand
CCATCGAAAAGTTTTTGGCGTATCACCATTTTCCCAAACATACACTCATCACCAAAAAGGTCCACGGCAAAAACCCCTCCGCACTCTTTGCACAACACGACTATAAAAGGGAGCAGATCGAAAAGCTGATCGAACTCTATCCGCAGATCGAATGGGTGCTTTTCGGTGACAGCGGGGAAGAGGACAGGCAGATCTATCTGAAACTCGCACAAAAGTACCCCGATCACATCCGTGATATCTACATCCGGGATGTCAAAAATGGAAAGATTGCGCATATATTTCCGTGAAAATTGCCGATTTACCATATAGCCCAGGAGATACTTCATGAAACTGACAGAGATATTCAAAAACTACACCCAAAGCCTCTTTAAGGTCAACAATGAACCGCTGACAAACCTTTCCAGACTCTTTCTGGGGATTTTTGTACTCTTCTCTTTTATCATCATCGCTATCTCTTTGAACCAGCAGGGAAGAACGATCCAAAAACCGGATGAGCAGTTTGGATACGAGTGTGTCGCACTTGCCAAAACCAAACCGGAACATATAGATATCTACACCTTTCAAAAGTACACGACACGCAAACATATACCGGCATACCGGTTCGGTAAAGATGCAAAATGCCACCGTTTAAACACTCTGTATAATCAAGCCTATAGTGCGTATTACCCAAGATTGCAGGAGATAGAACGCACACAAAGAACGATCAACACCCTCCAGAACAAGATCAACACACTAAAGCGCCAATACTCCGGTATGCTTCTGGAAAAGATCTCCGGACAACCTGCCCAAAAGTCGATCCTCAAATCAAACGCGGCGCATGTCAAGGCAGAGATAGCATCCTACAAAGCATCGATCGCAAATGCCCAAAAGAGAGTGGCAGAGCTGCAAAATATCCAAAACGATCCAAAATATCAGAACTTCATGAACTTCCTGCGACAAAATGCCCGTCAGATTTTAGCAGAGTATTATGAACTCAGGCGATACTACCCTTTTAAAAAACTTCTCAGCAAATACCTCTTTCTGATACCGCTTTTTATCGTCGTTTTCGCGCTCTACAACTTTGCCGTCAAACGCAAAAAGTACATCCTCTCCCACCTGATGATCAACCTTTTAAACATCACCGCGCTTTTTATGCTCTTTTACCTGCTGGAGTTTATCTACGACATCATCCCGCACACCTTTTTTCAAAAACTCTATAAAATCCTCTACGACTTGAACATCATCGCCTTTGCCAACTATCTTGCGATCCTCTTTTTCGTAGTGCTTTTCGGATTGATCATCAAGTTCATCCAAAACCGCGCCAAAAGCCACAAAAGCGCACACAAATACAGTTACATCAAACTCGGAAGATGCCACCGGTGCGGAGCGTATAAAGCCAAAAGCTACAAACACTGCCCAAACTGCGGCGTGAACCTGTTTGAGCGCTGCAAAAACTGCGGCAAAGAGAAGATCGCTGAAAGCAGATTTTGTCAGGAGTGCGGGAGCGGGACTCAATTGTAATATGTGTAACAACCACACTATTTTAAACTTTAATTGTACTTTAGCGTGGTTATTTTAAAATATAGTTTATAAATTTCACTTATTTAAAGCAAAAAGGGTTTTTCGCCGCCACCTCCAGACGCACCATATCCACATGCACACCGCCGTTTTCATCTAACGGGTGTTTTTGCAGGTAGCGTGTCACAAAACCCTCTATAAAATTCTCCCGCATCTCTTCGGGCAGAGCGTCTGTGTAGGGAAACCATGTAGTACGCAGCCACCCTGTGAACGCATCGACCGAGTCATGCACCATATCTTTGGGGATCAGCCTGGCGGAGATCTCTTCAAACCCCTGCTCTTCCAGAAGCCGGCGGTAGATGTCGCTGTGCGGAAAAGAGTATGGAAACATAAACGCTTTGAAGTAGTCCGCATAGTGCGCTTCGATATGCTCCTCCATCACTTTCAGAATCTCCGCGGCATTGCCGTAACCGCCAAATTGCAAGAGGATTTTCCCTCCGGGTTTGAGCGCGCGTTTCAAACCGGCAACGACAGAACGATGATCACTGACCCAGTGCAACACCGCATTGGAAAAGATCAGATCAAAACGCGCTTCAAACGAGAGCTGTGTCGCATCCATCTTCTCAAACGCTATATCCGCATAGGTATCTCTCGCCAAAGCGATCATGTCGGAACTCTTGTCCACACCGACCACTTCACCCTCTGTCTGCTCTGCCAAAATCGCGGTGATCTTACCGTCTCCGCACCCAAGATCCAAAATCGACTCATCACCCTTCAAAGCCAACTTCGCGATCAACTCCCTCGCCCACTTCTCCTGCCCTTTTGAGTATTTTGCATACGCGCTTGCATCCCAGTTTTGTTTTTTCATCTTTTGTTATACATTATCGTTATATCATGCTTTCAGACTTGATCCCGGACAGATCGTTCATGATTTGATAAATCACACCCAGCTCTCCACACGCAATCCCTCAATCCGCCCAAAATGCTTAAGATTATTAGAGATAACCGGTTCATCATATGCCATCGCGATACTTGCTATCATCAAGTCCATATCAGCGACAATAGACCCCTTTTTGCGT
>QNZT01000052.1 GCA_003978455.1 Sulfurospirillum sp. | reverse complement strand
AGTTTCCACTCCACCGCTGCGCCGACGTAGCTTTTGTTTGGGTTGGTAAAGCCGTCTCCGTTTAGTCGGAGATCGTCTCCTTGGAGTTTCACGGCACCGAGCAGGGCGAGGGTGGGGTAGTGTGCGCTTTTGGCGAGCTTGATCTCTGCTTCATCCATCTTCAGCATCTTTTGCAGTACGAGTAGGTCTTCTCTTTTCTCGAGCGCGAGTTGTGTCACTTTCTGCACTTGCGGAAGGGAGAATTGCGGTAGGGTATCGATGCCGGTGATCGTTTCGCCTGTGAGATAGGAGAGCATCGAGAGGGCGCGTTTTTGTTGGCTTTTGAGTTTTTGCAGTGTCGCCTGAATGGCAAACTTTTTGGCTTTGATATTTGCCAGTTGGGCAGGGGCGAGCAGTCCGGCTTTGTAGAAACCTGTCGCTTTTTTGAGTGACGCTTTTGTCGCTTCAAGTGCCTCACGGTTTGCGAGGATGGCGTGTTTGAGTGCGTAGCTTCCGCCATAGAGGGAGGCGATCTGCAGATAGAGTTTGCGTTTGAGATCTTTCTGTTCGAGTGCTGTTTTCTCTTTGTCCAGTTTCGCTTTTTCGATTATCCCCGAGACGGCGAAGCCGGTAAAAAGAGGATAGGTGATACCGATTTCTCCGGTATAGCTTGCCTGTTTTCCTACTTCGATTTTCGGCGGCATTCCGGGGAAGGGGAGGTTGAAGTTCATCGTCGGCGTATCTTTGAGGTAGATCGCTGTCAGTTTGGCGTCGAGGGTGGGGTAGTTGCGACTTTGTGCCGCCCGGTATAGTGCCTCTTTTGCGTTGAGCTCCTGTGATTTTGCCGCCAGCAGCAGGTTGTTGTCCGCCAGTTTGAGCAAAGAGACAAAGTCTTGTGCAAAGATGAGAGAGGGTAGTAAAAGCAGTGCAATTTTTCGCATTATTGCTCCTTTTTGGATGGTATGTGTATCGGTTGTTTCGGTTTCATGAGAAAGAGCGCCACGACAAAGAGCGACCCCAGTATGCCCCAGTATCCGGCATGCATAAAGGTGTTGTAAAAGCCGTAGTTGAAGCTCATGAATGTTTCATAGTTGGCAAATATCGCTTTGGTCTGTTCCCACGTCATCCCTCCGTAGTGCATGACTTGGTGCAGAAAGTCGTTGAGATATTCGTAGTTTTGGATTTCGGTCATATGGTCGAAGTTTAGCGCTTTGAAGTACTCCATATTGTTGGTGGCAAGCGCGGTGCCGAAACTCCCTCCCACAAAACGAAAATAGTCCATCAGCACGATCGCCAGCTCTCCTTTGTTCGCCGGTGCACTTTGCAAAAGCAGTACCGTCACCGGGGCGAAGAACATTCCCATGCCGATTCCAAACGGTATGGTCAGCAGCATCGCCTGTGTCAGCGGTGTGTAGTAGTTGAGTGACGGCAGCAGTGTGATGGAGCCGAGTATATAGACGGTCGCCGCGATGCCGACGGTCTTTTTCGCGCCGATCTTGTCGCTCAGTATCCCCGCGACGGGCGAGAAGATACCGATAAAAAGTGCAAAGGCAAACACCGCGATACCCGCATCCATCGTCGGAAGCATCTTGATATGTTCATAATAAACCGGCAGCAGGTAAAAGTACTGATACATCGAAAATCCCAGTACAAAAAAGTAGATGAGTATGCCGTTTGTGAAGTCGGGATTTTTAAAGAGTGTAAAGTCGATGAGCGTATAGCGGCTGTTTAGTTCGCTGATGCCATACAGCAGGAAGCTGATCACCGAGACAAAAAAGAGGGTACCGATCAGTTCATCATGAAACCATCCCCGCTGCTGTCCTTTGGAGAGCATGATAAGCAGCGATATGGTCGCTATTGAGAGTAGAAAAAAGCTTGTAAAGTTGAACTTGGGTTTTTCAGAGACCCGCTCTTTGGGCAGATAGAGTGCCGCAGCGATCGACAGTAATATACCGATGGGGACATTGATGAAAAAGACCATTCGCCAGTTGTAGTACTCTGTGAGATAACCGCCCACTGTGGGACCGAGTGCCGGAGCGAAACTGACGCCCAGTGCAAAGATCCCCATCGCCAGACCCTGTTTATCCGGCGGAAAGAAAGAGAAGACCATGATATGGCTGGTCACCATGATCAACGCTTCGCCAAATCCCTGAACAATCCGCGCGACGATGATCGTCGAAAGGTCGTTCGAGATACCGCAGAAAAAAGAGGCAGCCGAAAAGAGTGCCACACCGAGGATAAAGATCGCCTTGGAGCCGAACCGTTTGATCAGATACTCCGTTACCAGCAACGCAATCGCCGCCGAAACCATATAGGAAGTGATGATCCACTGCACCCCGTAAAGATCCGAAGAGAGCGGACCGGTAAGTTTGGGAACGATCACATCCACCACCGTCGTATCCAAAATCGCCATAAAAGCGCCGAGCATGACGATAAATGTAAAGATGGCACGCTCTTTGGGGGTGATATCCCAAGGGTTGGCGGCGGCGGGCATCGGTGCGTGGGTATCAGGTGTCATATGCCTATTTTCCGCTCTCGTCAGCCGTTCTCTCTATCGCCACTGTCGCACCCATCCCTATCAAAACATGTCTGAGCAGATCTTCGCTCTCTTTAAATGCTATCCGCACCACAAATCGCTGGTCGAGTTTGGTAAACTCTCCGCTGGCGATGTCACGCGGTACGAGGG
>QNZT01000141.1 GCA_003978455.1 Sulfurospirillum sp. | reverse complement strand
CAATCAGCGGTGCCCCACCATACTCGGCATAGTCGATCTGCTTTTTAAGCAATTTAAATACACGACGCATAAGAAGTGCACCGGTCAGGGCACGCGGTGAACGTTTGATATTCATCTTGATCAGTTTCGTGATAGAGGTTGCCACCCCTTCACTGGTTTTCAGTAAAATATTTCCGATAAATCCATCACAGACAACCACATCTACACTGTTGTTGAAGATGTCGTTTCCCTCAACATTGCCGATAAAAGCATCCATCTTTTTCAGAAGCGGAAAAGTCGCTTTGGTCACTTCGTTGCCTTTGGACTCCTCCTCCCCGTTGGAGAGCAACCCTACTCTGGGATTTTCCACTTTCAGCACATCTTTGGCGTACGCTTCACCGAGGACAGCAAACTGAAAAAGATGTTCCGGTTTACAATCTGTATTTGCACCGACATCGAGTACAAGTGTTTTGCCTCCCGTCTCTGTAGGCATCAGTGTTGCGATAGCCGGTCGCTGTACGCCCTTCACTCTCCCGATACGCAGTGTAGCAAGACTCATCGTAGCACCGCTGTGACCGGCGGAAACTACAGCGTCGGCTCTGCCTTCCCGCACCAGTTCAATCGCTTTATACACAGAGGACTCTTTACGTTTGAGAACATCCGTAGCACTCTCTTCCATGCCGAAAACATCTTTTGTCTCGACTATCTCTATATAAGGTGTGAGCTTTTTTGGGATTTTCTGAGAAAAAGTTGACGGATCACCGACAAGGATGACTTTAAACTTTTTTTTACTCTTTTTGAGTGCAAGTATGGTTCCTTTGACGTTTGGGAAAGATCCGTGATCTCCTCCCATTGCGTCGACAGCTATTGTATACATCCGGGAACTTAAGCTTTGTATTCACCTGTTGTTTTGTTCACTCGGTGAGGCATTCTCCATGTTCCGTCAGCATCTTTTACCGGTCTGGGCAAAGTCAGTTTGTAGTGTGTTCTTCTTTTAGCCGCTCTTGTCTTACTTACGCGTCTCTTTGGTACTGCCATAATTATTCTCCTGTTGTTTCTTGTTTTTTACATTTTGGACAAAAGTGATAGTCACTCCTCTCCGCTTCGATCTCACTTGTCATAATAGCGTCAAAATCGACATAATGATCGAAAAACTCTATTACGTCAAGGTCTTCACCTTCGAAAGTACCGTCACTGACTTTCAAAGATACCTTTTTATCCAGTTCATGAAGATACTCGCTGCCGCATCTGTCACACACCAGCGAAGCCGGTGCATAAAGATGAAAATCGAGCAGTGCGAGCTTATGAGAGAGTTTCCGGAATGTACCCCTGGATATAAAAGTACTATTCTTAATCTCAAACGGACTGGCATTTGAAGTTATTTTACGAAACTCTATCTTCATAAATTATTTTAAATAGTTTCCTATAATATCTCAATATCGCTAAAGAAATACTTTATTTCCCGTGCAGCACTCTTTTCGGAATCACTTCCGTGTACTGCGTTGGCATCGATACTCTCTGCGAAATCTGCTCTGATTGTTCCCGCAGCCGCTTCTTTCGGGTTTGTCGCACCCATAAGGTCTCGGTTTTTGGCGATCGCATTTTCACCTTCGAGCACCATAACCACAACCGGACCGCTTGTCATAAATGCGACAAGATCACCGAAGAAAGGTCTCTCTTTATGCTCTGCGTAAAAACCGCCTGCAACTTCTTCGCTCAGTTTGATCTTTTTCATCGCCGCAACACGCAATCCGTTACTCTCGAATCTGTCGATTATCTTACCGATAACACCTTTTTGAACCGCATCAGGTTTGATGATGGATAATGTCTGTTCCATGATATTTTGCTCCAGTAGCTATTTTTCGTCTTAAAATAAAGGCTGAGAGTATATCAAATGAAATCTATAATAAAGTTTAAAGTAGGGAAAAAGAGGATAGAGACAAAGCCGGAAATCGAAATTCCGGGCTTCGCCTGCAAAATAAATATAAAGAAACGGGGTTAGTCTTCGATAACAGGTTGACCTTTTTCGCCTCTGTTCTCGGAGCAAGTCATCCCTTCGTCACAATCACCCCACTGGATACAACCCTCAGTAGGACATGCTTCAGCACATGCAGGTGTATCATGATATCCGACACACTCTACACACTTGTCAGGATAGACATAATAGATCTCTTCTCCCGTTGGATTATCCTCATCATCAACAATAGCCTCTACCGGACATTCGTCGATGCAAGCACCACAATTAATACATGTATCTGTAATTATTACCGCCATATTTTCTCCTTCACTTTAATAAGTTGAATAAAACTATAACATATGGAATATAAAATAAATCTAAAAATATAATTTTTACTTACTTTAACCCGAAATAGTCTTTAATTTGTGACACTTTGTCTCTTTTTTCCCAGCTGAAAGTATCCAGTTCACGCCCGAAATGCCCATACGCAGCAGTCTGACGGTAGATCGGACGTAACAGATCCAGACTCTCGATGATACCGCGCGGTGTCAGACGAAAAAACTCCCGCACACACGCCTCCAATCTATTCTCATCTACATACGAAGTACCATGTGTATCTACCAAAATCGATACCGGCTCTACTACACCTATGGCATATGCCAACTGGATCGTCGCTTTGTCACAGACGCCTGCGGCTACCAGATTTTTGGCGATATAACGTGCCATATATGCCGCACTTCT
>QNZT01000073.1 GCA_003978455.1 Sulfurospirillum sp. | reverse complement strand
CCGCCTGGGACGCCGTTAAAGACCTTCTGGGTGTTATCAAAGATGTAGCACCTATTTTGGTTGTGATCTTCTTTTTTCAGTATATGATCATTAAAAAACCGGTAGCACATCTGCACAAGATCATCACTGGTATCATTATGGTGATCCTTGGACTCTACGCCTTCATTGTAGGACTGGAGATGGGACTTTTTCCTATTGGTGAGACCATTGCCTATCAGCTTACCGATATGAAAAACAACCTGCTCATCTACCTTTTTGCCTTCCTCATCGGTTTCTCCACAACCATGGCGGAACCTGCACTTTTGGCCATTGCCATTAAAGCCGAAGAGATCAGCGAAGGGAACATTAAACAAAATGTACTTAGAATGGTGGTAGCATTAGGAGTAGCCATCGGTATTGGCTTGGGTGCCTACCGTATTGTGGCGGGAGACCCTATCCACTACTATATTATTGCAGGGTACATACTGGTGATCATATTCACCTATTTTGCACCCAAATACATTGTACCTATTGCCTACGATTCGGGAGGTGTGACCACTTCTACCGTGACCGTTCCACTGGTTGCGGCACTGGGGCTGGGGCTGGCGGAGCATATTGAGGGTCGAAACCCGCTCATTGACGGTTTCGGACTCATTGCCTTCGCTTCACTCTTTCCCATGCTGACCGTCATGGGCTACGGCATACATGCAGAGTACTATAAAAAACAAAAGCTAAAGGAGAAAGCATGAAATTTACCGCACTCGTTGCCGTAATTCAGGATACCGATGAGGAAGAGGCGATCAAAGTCGCTAAAGAGGCAGGTGCTGGCTCTGTCACCATCATGCATGGAAAGAACATCGGACTCAAAGAGAAAAAGGTCTTTTTCGGTCTGACGCTCGAAGAGAATGTTTCCGCACTCGTTTTCATACTGCCGCGAAAGCTCTCCATGAAAGTCATGCGTGCCCTGAGAGAACGTTTTAACCTCGACAGCCAGGAGAACAGCGGTTACGCCTTCACCATACCACTCACCCATGTCGCAGGACTGGACACCGAAGAGCTTCATACCTTTGAAGACAACATCAAAACCATGATATAAAAAAAGGAGATACCATGCTAGTAAAAGAAGCGATGACCCCCAAAGAGAAGTTGATCTCTGTTTCACCTATGGCAACCGTCAGAGAGGCACTGAAACTGATGCGTACCAATAAAGTACGTTCTGTAATTGTTGAGAAAAACAGTGACGACGGTGCTTACGGTCTTCTGACCTTTAAAAATGTTCTGCAAAGTATTGTCTCAGAGGACGGTGACATCGACCTACTCAATGTTTACGACATTGCCAATACTCCAGCCATTTCCGTATCGGCTGACCTTAATGTCAAATATGCCGCCAGAATGATGGTCACCAGCAGCATCAAACGTCTACTGGTCATCGATAACAATGAGCTTCATGGCATCCTGACCATGTCAGATATTATCGGTATTCTGATGGACAGCGTCGATTAAGACTTTTTGACTTTTGGAAAGGTAAGCACAAAGGTGCTGCCTTCTCCTTTTTTAGAGTCAAGGTCTATTTTAATCCTGTACTGTTTACAGATACTCAGTACAATATTCAGCCCCAGGCCAAATCCACCTCTCTCATCATTTGCACGGTTGTAACGCTTAAAAATATCCTCCTGCACGTTTTCGTCTATCCCAATGCCGGTATCACGCACAATAAGCATCTGCTCACGGGTAGAGATAAAAATGCTGTCTCCCACATCGGAATATTTGATCGCATTGGAGAGCAGATTGTCTATGAGTCTGTGTGCAGAAGAGCGTGCCATGAAGACTTCCATCGGTTCGAGGTCCAAGGCGATATGCAGAGGCTTTGATTCGATCAATTCTCTCACATACCCCACGCGCTCTTCTACGATTTCCGAAAAAGAGAGCCATTCAGAAGGTTCGACTTTTCCTTCCAGTCTATAGGTCAAAGAGCTGTACATTACAGAGAGACGCTTCGCGGAGGCTTCCAAACGTTTGATCTTTTTATCGTCTCTGTTGGGTAAAGATTGCGTAGTCATCAAAATAGCCGAGATCGGTGTATTGAGTTCATGGGTCGTGTCGGAGATGAACCTGTCAAGAGACTCTATCTGCTCTCTTACAGGCTTCAGGAAAAGTCTTCCCAGAAAGTAGCCTACAATTCCCATCAAAATAAAAGAGAGTATCAGATAACCAATGATCCGAAGACGCAACTCCTGTATGGCTGCGGCAAGATCACTCTCTTTTAATACGATATACTTGATACCCAGATGGACCGTCTGAATTGCGGTCACCGTATAGCATTGACCATTTTCAATGTAAAAATCCTGATCAAACCTGATACGATCTTTGATCTCTGTAAAGATCGGCTTTTTATCTTCATCGTAATACCCCACTTTAAAGCGGCAATGTTTCAGATTTTTAAGGAGAGCATCTCGTTTTTTGATTGTGAGCCCATGGTCCACATTCAACATCGCCTCCAATACAATATCGGAAAACAACATACGTGAACGATACATCATTTCAAACTTTGTAGCAGACTTCATCGATGCTTTGTTGTTCTCAAAAAAGAGATATCCGATGATCGCCAAAAGTATAAAGACCGATCCCAGATAGAGTGTTAGAAAACGGATCAGTGATCTACGTTCATACGATGTTAAAACGATAACCCTCTCCTTTGATATTGTCAAAATACTCTTTAGTGAACATTTTTCTCAAATTTTTGATATAAGTACGAATCGTAGCATGTG
>QNZT01000191.1 GCA_003978455.1 Sulfurospirillum sp. | reverse complement strand
AAACTGAGCTGTCTTGATGTTGCCTCTGAAAGTGTATGGATACCATCTATTTCAATATCGTTACCGCTAAAAGTGAGATTAAGTTCTTTTGTGATTTCTGAGAGTTTGTAGGTCATATAAATCCTTGTCGGGTGCGTATTCACGCACCTTTAATTTGCGCTTTCGTCAAATATCATTTTTATGAGAATTGATGATGCGGTGTGTTGGGAAACACACCCTACCGTTCTATGGCTACGACACCGGAACGTACGATCTCACAAGGGTTGTAACGCTGTGCCGCTTCAATGAAATGTTTCACACGCTTGGGTTCATCTGCCACTTGGGCAATAACCATCTCTTTTCCGACATTGACGATCCCACCGTTATAAGCAGCGCAAAGTGCTGCAATATCGGAGAGATTCTCTGCGATCGGAAATTTAGCAAGAACCATCTCTTTTTCAACCATCTCTTCATGCTCGATGACCTTATAGACAGGGATCAGCTTATGCAGCTGCTTTGTGATCTGCTCCATCACTTTGACACCGCCATGGGTCTCAATGGTAATGTGTGACATATCACTTTCCGGTATAGGAGCAACGGTCAAAGAGGCAATGTTATACCCTCTGGCTGCAAAGAGTGCAGTTACTCTCGCCAACACGGAACTTTCATTCATAACAACGACAGAGATGACGCGTCTTTCTTTAATTACGTTTGCCATTACTTCTCCTCCTTGTTACTTTCTGTTTTTTGCGGAAGCATCATGTTAAAGAGTGCACCACCGGCCGGTACCATAGGAAGTACATCTTCAAAACGGTTTGTCTGAACATTCATGAAACAGACTTTATCCTGCTCAATAGCATCTTTAATGGCTGCATCGAACTCCGCTTTGGTTGTGACATCATACCCGATCCCGCCGCAAGCTTCAGCCAGAGCTTTGAAATTCGGTTGGAAGCTCAAATCTGTTTCAGAGTAGCGTTTCTCATAAAAGAAGGTCTGCCACTGTCTTACCATTCCAAGGAAATGGTTGTTCAGTATGAGGTTGATGACCGGTATCTTATACTCTGCCGCAGTAACCAGCTCCTGCATATTCATCAAGATCGAACCGTCACCTGTAATGTTAATGACTGTCTTTTCAGGGTGTGCTCTTTTGGCTCCAATTGCCGCAGGGAAACCAAAGCCCATGGTTCCAAGACCACCTGAATTGATCCACTGACGAGGTCTGTCAAAGGGATAGTGCTGTGCAGCCCACATCTGATGTTGTCCGACATCCGACGTGATGATGGCATCTTCACCGAGCAGTTCACCGATACGCTCAATAACCCACTGCGGTTTGATCACTTCATTGGAATCTACATACGATTGAGGATGAAGTTCATCATAACGCTTCAAAATCTCTCTCCATGCATTGTATCTGTCAGGGTTGACATCATCCAAAAGCGGAAGCATCTTTTCAAGTACCCGTGTTACATCTCCAACGATCGGATAATCGACATCTACCAGTTTACCGATGTTCGCAGCATCAATATCGATATGAATAATATCGGCATATTTGGCGAACTCTGAAAGCTTACCTGTAACCCTGTCGTCAAATCTTGCTCCCAGAGAGATGACAAGATCTGTCTCTGACATGGCCATATTGGATGCATAGTTTCCGTGCATACCCAGCATACCAAGAAGCAATGGATTCTTTGCACCCATAACGCCTCTTGCCATTAGGGTCTCAACAGCTGGAATCTGCGCTTTTTCCGCCAACTGGCGTACTAAAGCGGTAGCATTGGAGAGTACGACACCTCCACCCACATACAACAAAGGTTTCTTCGATTTTTTAATGGCTTCAACCGCTTTTTCGATCTGTCTGTTGTTTCCCTTATAGGTCGGTTTGTACGAAGGAATGGAGACAGAATCAGGGTAGCTGAATTCACCGATCTCTACCGTGATATCTTTTGGAATGTCTACCAACACTGGTCCAGGTCTTCCTGAACGTGCAATATAGAATGCCTCTTTGAGAATACGGGGCAGTTCTTCAAGTGTACGTACCAAAAAGTTGTGTTTCGTACAGGGTCTTGAGATACCCACAGCATCGATCTCCTGAAAACCGTCTGTCCCGATAAGAGACAAAGGCACCTGCCCGGAGATCACGACCATCGGAATGGAGTCCATGTAGGCAGTCGCCAGTCCTGTAACTGCATTGGTGAACCCAGGTCCGGAGGTAACCATGGCAACCCCTACTTCACCTGTCGCTCTCGCATATCCGTCCGCTGCATGTACCGACGCCTGCTCGTGACGGTTCAATATATGTTCAAAACCGTTCTGCTTGTAAATTTCATCATAAACGTGCATGATCGCGCCACCGGGGTAACCAAATACGGTCTTAACACCCTCAGCGATGATCGCTTCACATACCATTTGTGCACCACTCATCTGCATGGTTTACACTCCAATACTATTGAATTCAGGGCATAGAAAACCCCGTATATTACGTGGATTATAGCAAAATAAGATAAATACCCTCTTTTTCTTGATTAAAATCATTAAAAAGCACCTCTCCTTTTCCTATACTTTTACTATGAATTTCAAAGAAGCCATCGAGATCGCCGACCATGTATACTGGATAGGTATGTATCTTGAAAACGATCCTTTTCAATGCCACCCCTACTTCATTGAGAATGGCAACGAATCTGTCCTCATCGATCCGGGCTCCATGCTGGAGTTTGATGCAGTGGTCAGAAAGATAAACACGATTTCAGACATACGTAATATCAAGTATATCATACT
>QNZT01000198.1 GCA_003978455.1 Sulfurospirillum sp. | reverse complement strand
ACCGTAGCTTCCGTTGTCAGTAGAAGACTGGAAACGGATGTTGCATTCTGTAGTGCTACACGTGCCACTTTCAGTGGATCGATGATTCCTGCTTCAAGCATATCGACATACTCTCCTGTCGCCGCATTGAAACCAAGGTTCGCCTCTTTCGCCTCAGCGATCTTATAGGCGACCACGCCTGCATCAAATCCGGCATTCTGCGCGATCTGCTTCATTGGGGCAAAGACTGCTCTCAAAATAATGTCTGCACCCACAGCTTCATCTCCTTCGAGATCAAGTGTTACTGCCTGACTTGCTTTGATGAGTGCTGCACCACCACCGATGACGATTCCCTCATCGACAGCCGCTTTGGTTGCAGAGAGTGCATCATCGACTCTGTCTTTCTTCTCTTTCATTTCAGTTTCGGTAGCCGCACCGACTTTAATGACCGCGACACCACCAGAGAGTTTTGCAAGTCTCTCCTGGAGTTTCTCTTTGTCATATTCGCTTGTGGTGTTCTCGATCTGAATTCTGATCTCGGAAACACGTGATTCAACCGCTGCTTTGTCACCTTTTCCATCCACGATGACGGTATTGTCTTTGTCTATGACCACTCTTGCTGCCTGACCGAGTTGATCAAGTGTTGTTTTGTCAAGAGAGAGACCTAGTTCATCGGTAATGAGTGTTCCACCGGTTAGGATGGCGATGTCTTTAAGCATCTCTTTCTTTCTGTCTCCAAAGCCTGGTGCTTTGACCGCAGCGATGTTAAGGACACCTTTGAGTCTGTTAAGTACCAGTGTTGCCAACGCTTCACCTTCAAGGTCATCCGAGATGATAAGCAGTGGTCTTCCACTCTGCTGGATCTGCTCCAGTACCGGTACGAGATCTTTCAGTGAAGTGATCTTTGCATCGGTAATGAGTAATAGTGGATTATCCATCTCGCAGGTCATCTTTTCCGCATTGGTTACAAAGTATGGAGAGAGGTATCCTCTGTCGAACTGCATTCCCTCAACGACTTCAAGATCATCATTGATCCCTTTTGCCTCTTCTACGGTAATGACACCGTCTTTACCCACTTTTTCCATCGCTTCTGCGATCAGATTACCAATAGTCTCATCAGAGTTTGCAGAGATGGTCGCTACCTGCGCGATCTCTTTTTTGTCTTTCACCTCTTTGGAGATCTTTTTAAGCTCTTCAATGATCGCTGCAGACGCTTTGTCCATACCGCGCTTCACTTCGATAGGGTTCGCACCCGCAGTGATGTTTCTGAGCCCCTCTTTGAAGATGGAGTGTGCCAGTACTGTGGCTGTTGTTGTACCATCTCCTGCCTCATCTGCTGTGTTGCTTGCCACCTCTTTGACGAGTTGTGCACCCATATTCTCTAAAGCGTCTACAAGTTCGATCTCTCTTGCTACGGAGACACCATCTTTGGTAATGTGTGGTGCACCGAAACTTTTCTGTATCAATACATTACGACCTCTTGGTCCCATTGTCACTTTGACTGCATCTGCAAGTTTACTTACTCCTGCATACAGTCCGCTTCTTGCGTCATCTGAAAAAAATATCTCTTTTGCCATGTTGTATCCTTTTTATATATGTTTAATGATTGTAAATTGATTGAATGTTATACAAGTATCCCGAAGATGTCGGAACTTTCCATAATAAGGTACTCTTCTCCATCCAGAACGATCTCGTTTCCGGAATATTTTCCAAATACGACTGTGTCGTCTACCTTGATATCTTCGACTTCGCTGCCTATAGCGATCACTTTACCTTTTGACGGTTTCTCTTTTGCATTGTCAGGTATAATGATTCCCGAAGCCGTCGTATTGGATTCTTCAACTCTCTGGATCAAAAGTCTGTCACCTAATGGCTTAAAATTCATGATATCTCCTTATGATTTATGATTTTTGTGAAAGAATAATACAAAAAAATGTTTACTTTGTCAATAGTCTTTAGTGTGAATGACTAAAGTTTTTTAACAAATATCCTTTACGTAGTATTGAATTCAGATTTCAAATAGTGTATAATCCTTTTCAAATTCAATTCAATGAAGGAGTGATAAAGATGGAAAAGAAACAGAAAAAAGTCGTACTCTTCACCACACCGACCTGTAAATGGTGTACAACTGCCAAGAACCATCTCAAATCGCACGGTATCAAATTTAAGATTATCGATATTTCCAAAGACCAAAAAGCGGCAAAAGATTGTGAACAGCATGGATGCAGAGGTGTTCCTGTCTATCTCATCGGTTCACAATGGATCTGCGGATTCGATCAGAAAAAAGTAGAAAAATTACTAAATTTATGATTTTTACAAAAAACTATTGACAATAAAGCAAACTTTAGCTAAAATTCCGGTCTCTTCATTAGTGGCAAGATAGCTCAGTTGGTTAGAGCGCTGCTCTCATAAGGCGGAGGTCCGGGATTCGAGTTCCCGTCTTGCTACCACTATTTCGATCACAAAAAATAAAATAATCATCTTCAAAATTGTATAAATACCCAAAATAAATTCTATTTTAAATGTTTTAAGATTAAAAAATATAAAACTATGTTATCCTATGTGATAAGCATTACAAGGATGCGAATATTAAAACATGGACAAGGAGTTTTAGATGGTAAAAAAATTAGGAATGGCACTGTTATGTGCAGCATTGGGAACAACACTTTATGCGAGAGATGATATCTCAACAAGTAAACTTTTTGTAGGTTTAGAGCTTGATAGTACTAAAGCAGATATAGTTGCACAGGATGCTGGTCATCCACCATTTAAAGATAGTG
>QNZT01000012.1 GCA_003978455.1 Sulfurospirillum sp. | reverse complement strand
GCAATATCGTTTTAACCGGGTATGCCTCGAGTATCGCTGTGCTCAACGAAGATGAAAAAGAGTTGGGAGTCGCTGTAGTCGATATGGGTGGCGCGCCAACCGATATCGTGGTACATCTGGGGAACTCAATCCGCTACAACGACTTTATCGGTGTCGGTTCAGCAAATGTCACCAATGACTTATCCATGGCACTGCATACACCGATTACCGCTGCGGAAAGGGTCAAGATAGAGCACGGATCACTCAGACTCAACAGCAATGAAACGATCGAACTTCCGGCTATCGGAGATGAAGGAAGTTCTCATGAAGTCTCACTCGAAATCGTCACCAATGTCATCTATGCACGCATCGAAGAGACCCTGCTTTTGATCGCAAAATCGATCAAAGAGAGCGGTTTCAAAGATCAGCTGGCAGCAGGTATCGTCCTGACCGGGGGATTGACCAAACTCGATGGTATCAGAGAACTTGCCTCGGCAATCTTCAATAATACACCGGTAAGGCTTGCCAGACCGAGTGAAAAAGAGATCGAGGGTATGTTCGATAGCCTTAAAGAACCGGAGTTCTCCACGGCTATCGGTCTGATTCTTTACGGTTTTGGAAACTTTACGCCATATGAGATGGATTCAAACAGAAAACTTCGCTACAAAGAGGAGTCTCTGGAACCGAGTCCCATTCAAAATATTCTGGATGACGAAAAAGAGGAGGGAGAGATCGGTGAAACACTGGGAAGTAGTTCCACCACACATGAAAAAGAGGATACTTTCACTATTCTCATAGATGATGAACCGACTCTCAAAGAGAGTTTCAGAAAATTCTGGAATAGAATTACACAACTATTTTAACAATTCAAAAAGGAGAAAAGAGATGTCAAACAGTACAATAGGTGCACAAATAAAAGTCATCGGTGTCGGCGGCGGCGGCGGTAATATGATCAACCATATGGTCAACGAGGGTGTCGATGATATCGGATTGATCGCTGCAAATACTGATGCTCAGGCACTACACTCATCCAAAGCGAAAATCAAAATTCAGCTGGGTGAACGGAAAACAAAAGGGCTGGGTGCCGGTATGAAACCGGATGTCGGACGTGAGTCTGCCCTGGAGAGCTATGAAGATATCAAAGAGGCACTAGAGGGCGCAGATATGGTATTTATCGCATCCGGTTTTGGCGGCGGTACCGGTACAGGTGCTGCACCCGTTGTTGCACAGGCTGCTAAAGAGGTCGGTGCGCTGACAGTCTCTGTTGTAACGAAACCTTTTGGCTTCGAGGGGAGAAAAAGACTCAAACTGGCAGAACAGGGTATCGAAGAGCTCAAAAAAGAGAGCGACTCTATTGTGATCATTCCCAATGACAAGCTTCTCTCCATCGTAGATAAAAACCTCGGTGTCAAAGAGAGTTTCAAGCTTGTTGACGATGTACTGAGCCGTGCTGTCGGCGGTATGAGTGCGGTAGTACTCTCCAGCGGCGAAAATGATATCAATGTTGACTTTGCGGATATCCAGACCATCATGGGTCATAAAGGTATGGCGATTCTCGGTGTCGGAGAAGCCGAAGGCGAAGACGCAGCTATCGAAGCTGTTAAAAATGCTATCGAATCACCGCTGCTTGACAATATGTCAATCAACGGAGCAATGGGTGTACTGGTACACTTCCATATGCACCCTGATTTCCCGCTTACCCAGATCCAGCATGCTATGGATATCATCTATGACAGTGCAGATGAAGATGCCGATGTCATTTTCGGTACAACTACCAACAAAGAGATGCCTGAACATGAGGTGAAAATCACCATCGTAGCAACCGGTTTTGAACAACCAAACAGTGCACTCAACAATACAGCTGCACCGGAAACAGAGAGAGCCCCTGAAAAAAAGAGTGCAAACACTATCCTCAGACAGGTGGGAAACGGGGGATATATCCTCGAAGAGAGTGATGACCTCGACTACCCCACTTTTCTCAGACGCCAGATGGACTGACAGACCAAATCTCTTTTCAATACCATTGCGTCAGTGCTTTTGAGACATTGTTCCAAAAGCGCTGACACTAAGTTCTATGCAGTACAGATAATCCCTGCTTAAATCTTCTCATCCTGAATGGTATAAAATGTATCTATACAATAGCACAACTATTTCATAGCGGTTTTGATAAGCGTATCCTTATCGCGTTCTACCATCTTGAGCCATTTAAACGCTTTCTGCATATCTTTCGCCACATTTCCTTTACCCTCTTTGTATATCAATGCCAAACTGTACTGGGCCATGATATCACCGCCTTGTGCCGCTTTGGTATACCACTCTACCGCTTTGGCAACATCTGCACTGACATAAAGTCCGTTTTCATACATATGCCCTAGCAGATACTCAGCCTGAGGATCTCCCTTTTTTGCGGCATTTGAAAGCCATTTAAACGCCTTTGCATAATCCTCCGAAACACCGATACCATCCAAATACATCTCGCCCAGAAGTGCTTGTGCATCCAGGTCACCGCTCTGAGCAAGTGCATAAAATGCTTCATAAGTTGCCGTTGATTGTGTCTCTTTCAATATCTTGAGTGCTGATGTGGTGGTGCTGTGACTCTCTGCAAGCAATACAGAAGCAGTCAGAAGAAGCAGTGTAAGTACCTTTTTCATGTGTATCCTTTTCGATCAAGTTACATCAAAATCGGCACTGTGGTAAAAATATTTATACCTTGAGAAAATATTATTTATTTAACGCTCTTTTTCCTCTTTATGGTTTAAAAATGTAACGTTTTGTTAAATTTTTATAGCTTTCTATACGCCTGTCCCGTAAAAACGGCCAGATATTGCGTACCTCTGCCACACGATCCATATCGATCTCCACAACTCTCCAAAGC
>QNZT01000152.1 GCA_003978455.1 Sulfurospirillum sp. | reverse complement strand
TCCCAGCATCATCCACACCAAAAGCAATCTATTCGCACCCTATCTGCACGCGCATTTTCTGCTCAAATCGGAGAAGATGCTCGAAGAGGCGGCACAAAAAGCGACAGAAAATCCACGCTTTCTCAGACACGTACAGCTGGCGCAGATGGGGATCGACTACGTGATACTGCTCAACGAAGCGAAACTCAAACAGCAGGCGACTGCGCAGGGTATCTCCTGGCCCGATAAACACCAGAGACGATACGACCGCTTCAAATACATCGCTGAACATATCGCGCACCTGAGCGCTATTTCGGAGGGTGACGAAGATATCTCCGCCTTTCTGGAAGCGGTCAAAGAGCCGGCAATCGCTCCCGAAAGCAACTGCCCACATCCGGGAATCCCGCAAGAGAAGTGCATCGACTTTCATGAAGTCGGCTTTACCCTCGCCGGAGCGTATATCACCTACGATCCCAAGGCTTCCGACCACCGTACCGCACGCCTTCCCGGCGACACACTCGACGACAACGGTGAAGGGGGAGGCGCAGGCGTATGGGGCATACAGATCCCCTACGACGACCTCCTGCCGCAAAACGACGACCACTGGTACCTCTATGCCGCGGTACGCGCCACACCAAATCCCCAATACAACTTTACCGCAGACCCAAACCCGGTACTGTTTCGCTCCGGTATCAGCGAAGATGAACCGATCGAATATCACAAGAAAGATTTTGAAGACGATGCCTACCATATCGTCCGGCTCTCACCCTACCCGCAGTATCAGGACAACAGCTCCTACATCTGGTTCGCACCGACGGACATCGAGGATATCACCGCCCCCTCGCCGCTGAAAGCGCTCTATGTGGACAGGATCTTCGCCGTCAGAACGGATGAGTGAAAAGCGGTTTAGCTTTTTATGTATCTCTGGGCATCGATCCGGTCGTCCCACGTAGTGCGGGGCGCCGTGCGCCGGGAGATCTTGTAGCTGCGTACGACAAGATAGAGGATGATCGCCCCGAAAGTCAGCTGCTCCGACCGACTCCAGGCATAGATACGCTCTTCCGCTGTCAATATCCAGAAAATCTCCCACAAAAGCGTACTCTGCACCAGGAAATAAAACCACGGCTTGATCTTTGAATCGGTTCTTTTTTCTACAATTCGCTTCTTTTTCATATACCAAAATCGGTAAAAAGAGAGATCGGTTGAACCAATCATCCAGATTCAAAAGAAGATATCCATCATCCCTTTGATCATATCTTCGCCTTTGAGATCGTCGAGTCCAAACTTTTTCATCTGCTCTTTGACGACATTTTTGATCTTTTGCTGATCCTCTTTGTCGATATATTTGTCCACCGTACGCCCCAGCCTGCTTTTGATGTATCGGGCGGTATCGAGTTCTACCTGCGGTCCGGAGAGATCCCCCTTGACACGTCCGCCGAAGGCTTTGCCGTGGAGATCGATGTCGAACTTTGCATCGATAAAATGGAGTGCCGTTTTGATCTGCGCGTCATAGATCCGGATATGGCTTTTGGGTGCTGCGGCATCGAGTGTAAAGAAGATCTGATACGGTTTGATTTGCGCACTGAAAACCGTTTTCTCAAACCGCTCTTTGCGCAGATCGATCTCTTCAAACGCCGCCACTGCCCTGGTCAGCTGATTTTCCAGAAAGCGGGCATCCTGTATGGTACCGTTGATTTCCCCGCTTTGTGCCGGGAGGTTGTAACGCATCCGTGCAAAAACCCCTCCGTCAGCCACTTGCGGATACGCAAGGTCATAGAGCACTTTTTTCAAAGAGAGATCTTTCATGACGGCAACCGCTTCGCCGTTTTCAAACACCCCGACGATCTTTCCGCCGAAACTCTCCGTCACCCCTTCCAGACGTAGCTTGCCCTCTGTTTGGTAGATATGTCCCACCACTTCCGCACTCCCGCGCAGATCATGTCCCGTAAGCGAACCGAACGCAGAGAGTTTCGGCAAAAAAAGATGGTACTGCGAATCAAAATCTTTTCGCGCGATATCATAACGACTCTCTTTAAAGACAAGACTTCCCAGCGACGTTTTGAGCGCACCCCACCCCTTCGCTTCTGTTTCATGAAGCTTCAGATGCCCCTCCCCGGAGAAACGCAGATCCTCCGCAAGCGCGACCCCGAAGCGCTTCGAAACGACCCCCTTATCCAACAAACCGTCATAGAGCGTGATATCCGCTTTTCCGTCAGGATGGTGCGTATCGATACCGGGCGTACGCAGATGCAGATCAAACCGCCCTTTTGCTGTCGGTCGCACACCCGCGAGCAGCAACATACCCTCCAGATCCCCGCCTTTGATATCGGCATCGATATCTCTGATCTCTTTATGTACTACATCGAACCGATACCCCAGCTGCGCATCCAGCCCCGTACCGTTACCGTCCACACTGAAACGCCGCACATCGCCGTGCATCTTTCCCGCCAGATCAACCGTACCCGGTAGCAAACGCCCGCCGATCCGTACCCCCTGACCATATAACCGGTAGTGCAGATCAAACCGCTTTTTCAGCCACGATACCGGACCGTGAAAATCAAGATGGAGTCTCTCGTTGACAGTCACTTTTGCAGAAAGCGCCGATGGAGTCGCCCTGAACGCCGTCACTTTCGGATGCAGATGAGATGGCGCATGCTGCACCACATAGCTGTTGACAAACGGCAGCAACATCCGGTTTCCGTTTGCCGTAAAGAGGAGGAAATATCCGAAAAGAAGGACGGTGGCGATGGTTAAAAATATGTATGTCAGGGATTTCATGAGGTGTATTGTAGCAAAAAATGTCAAATATTTTGCAGGGATTTTATTTAGTTTACGCATTTGTAACAAAGTCCCAAATGCTACGCTAACGCTGCCGGCGCTGGCGCACAAGTGCACATCAGCTTGGTTCCGAGCTAGAATCGTGAAGCAGTTCACGATTCCTTTACGCTCTCACCTCAGC
>QNZT01000003.1 GCA_003978455.1 Sulfurospirillum sp. | reverse complement strand
GGTTCATCTGCGCGTGAGCCCTCCGCTGTGAGAGCGTTAAGAAATCGTGAACTGCTTCACGATTTTAGCTCGGAACCAAGCTGATGTGCACTTGTGCACCAGCGCCGGCAGCGTTAGCGTAGCATTTGGGACTTTGTTCCAAATGCGTTGACTTAATTGGAGCGGGAGCTGTGTCCCGCTGATGGTTGTGTTATGCGTACACACTCTCTTTGCCGAATTTCTTAGCGAGCAGTGCGTAGAAGAGGGCGCGTTTTTTGGCGGGATTTTTACTGCCCATCTTTTCGCATACCTCCTGGATCGCAGCATCGAGTGCGGCATCGTCGGCTGTCAAACCCAGTTTCTTTTTTAAAAAGTTGGTTTTGACTCTCTCCATTTCGCTCTTTTGGGAGCAGGCGACGGTTTCGCTATCTTTTTTATAGATCGAAGGTCCCAGTCCTCTGGTCACTTTTTCGATCAACGTTGCGGGGAGATCAAGCCCCAGCTTCTTTGCCTCTTCCTGATAAGCGGCTATCTTCTCATCGAGTTTGCTCATGAAATCTCCTTTAGTAAAATAGTTCATGAAGAGTATAGCGCTTTCAATTTAAATGCAAAATAATAAAACTATTTTATCTTTTTTTATTCAAAAAGCTCTGTGCTGAGATAGCGTTCTCCGGTATCGCACAAAATGGTGACGATCCGTTTCCCGGGATTCTCTTTTGCGATCTGCGTCGCAGCCCAGACATTGGCACCGCTGGAGATACCGACCAGCAAGCCCTCTGTTCTGGCGAGGTTTTTCGCTGTGGCGATGGCATCGTCGTTGCTGACGGTGATCACTTTGTCATAGATACGGGTATCGAGAACTTCGGGGACAAATCCTGCGCCGATCCCCTGTATCTTGTGCGGTCCGGGAGTACCGCCGCTGAGGACGTGTGAAGCTTCGGGTTCCACTGCGATGACCTGAATACCCGGTATCAGCTTTTTGAGTATCTCGCCCGTGCCCGTAAGTGTACCGCCCGTGCCGACTGCCGCAACGAAAAAATCAACTTTGCCTTCCATATCGTTGTAGATCTCGATGGCGGTCGTTTCGCGGTGGATTTTGGGATTGGCGGGGTTGGAGAACTGCCCGAGGAGAAGGGAGTTTTCGATCTCTTCATGAAGTGTTTTCGCTCTGGAGATGGCACCGTTCATACCCTCCGCCGCGGGTGTGAGTTCCAGTATGGCACCGAAAGCGCTGAGGATTTTACGCCGTTCGATACTCATCGATTCGGGCATCGTCAGGATCAGGCGGATACCCATCGAGGCGCAGATACTCGCCAGCGCGATGCCCGTATTGCCGGAGGTGGGTTCGATGATGGTCGTGTTTTCATCGACCTTTCCGCTCTCAAGTGACTCTTTGATCATGCTGTACCCGATCCTGTCTTTGACCGAACTGGTAGGATTGAAAAATTCACACTTCGCAAGCAGCAGTGCGCCGCTCGTTTTGGAAGCGTGGTTGAGCCGGATCAGCGGGGTATTGCCTATAAGGTCGGTGATACTGTTCGCAACATTCATGAAGTACTCCTAATATATAAGTTTTAATTATTATAACTAAATTATTATAAAAGGATATCGGCTTCTTTCAAGAACTGCTGCACTCTTCGCGCAAATTATTCTGAAAGTTCTATTATTTGCCGATTTTATTAAAGTATTTCTATTTACTGACGATATAGCAGGAGATTACAGAACAGATCAAGGTGGTATATGCGGTTTTTATTGATACTTTTTCTAATGTGGCACTCCCTCTATGCAAAGCAAAATGAGGCAGACTACTATGCTATGAAGAAGGTTGCCTACCACTACTTTGACGGAGGGAAGAGTCGTCAGGCGATCGGTGTTGTGAAAGATTTTATCAAGAAGCACCCGAAGAGTTACCGTGCGCAAAACCTGTTGGCACACTTCTACTACTGGACCGGCGATAAAAGGCACTCTCTCAAAATCCTTGAAAAAGTGGTTAAAAAGAGCAACCTTGCCGAAGCGAAACGTCTTTGGAGACGCTTGCAAAAAAAGAGTCCGCGAAAGGTACAGAGTAGTTTGCAAAAATCCGACACCGAACAGCATCAAAAGGATATCTCGGCGGATCTCGTTTTTTTATTGCAATATGTCAAGTCACACCCCTTCGATATCGAAAATCGTAAATTTTTGCTGCACTATTTTATCTCCGTCAACGCACGTGAAGAGGCACAGCGTATGGTGGACGAGATCTTGCACATAGCGCCGGATGAGTCTGAAACGCTGAAGCTGGTCAAAGAGTTTGGTTTGCGTATCAACGCGAGTGAATCAAAAGTCTCTGTCTCAAACGCAAAGATGAATAAGATCGTTGCGATGTTGCACAGTGATTTTGTGCAGAAAAGATATTGTCGTTTTGTCAATCTCTACAATGCTGTCGTGCATCAGGGCGACTATCTGCCCGAATATATACATCTCGATGCAGTCGAAGCGGCAGTGGAGCTGAAAGAGTTCGCGATTGCCCGGGGTATTTTACTGCGGCACGATTTTAGACCCGGTAAACACGTGCGCCAATTGCAGGCACTGCTGGATCAAAAAGTGTTTCATATCTCCGAAGGATCGACTTCCAGACTGTAGAGGTAAGGTCGGATTTTTTGCGGGATTTTTGCCAGACGGCACGCCTCTTTAAAATGCTTCGGCATCGTCATTCTGAGATAGGGTGCGATGTAGATTCTCTCTGCCTGAAGTACTATGGCAAAGCGGTCTGAGATGACGACATCCTCCTTTTGGATGATCTCCTCTTTCTGGGCATGGGAGAGGAGGTAGCCCATCTGTTTGAGTACCCTGTCGATCTGGCGCAGATCACGAGGTATGTCGCCGGTGCGTCTGAGGATGTGCAGCGCTTCTATTGTACGTAGTGTTTCGGCTCTGAAGAGCTGCTCTTTATCTTTTTGCAGGTAGCGAAAACTCTTTTGAATCCCTTCATGAAACTCCGTCATCAGCGGGTCGGCA
>QNZT01000035.1 GCA_003978455.1 Sulfurospirillum sp. | reverse complement strand
CGCCATTTCATACCAAGTATCCTTTTTTCAATTTTAAAACTATAGGGCACATCTAAAAACCCTGGCTATTCATAATGGGCTTAGAAGGGGTGAGATTTGCAAAGAGATTTTCGAAATCCTAGCCGAAGCTAAGATGAGGAAATATCTTTGCAAAGATTACCCCTTCTAAGCCCACCCTGCGGGCATCACAAGCTTTGCCTTATGCTTCGTTATTTACTTTTGAATTAGCTACGGCTAGTCCTGCAAGTAAACGCCTCGCCTAAAACAAAGCTTGTGATGTTTTGAACAATCAGGGTTTTTAGAGGTGCCCTATAGTTTTAAAATTGAAAAAAGGATACTTGGTATGAAATGGCGTGACAGACGAAAAAGTAAGAATGTGGAAGACAGAAGAGCAAGTTCCGGCGGTGGCTTTAGAATGCCGTCGCTTCAGACACTCTTTTTTATCTACCCTATCATAAAACCTCTGCTGCGAAGCAAATTTGGATTATTGCTTCTTGGCGTTGGTGCTGTTGCTTATATCAGCGGCTTTAACCCCTTATCACTGATAGGAGTCGGCGGTGCGAGTAGTGCGCCGGTTACGAAAGTACAAAAGCAAAAAGATGATCAGCAAGCTGCCTTTATGGCAACGGTACTGGCAGATACGGAAGATGTCTGGTCTGCGATATTCAGACAATCAGGGTATCGCTATACACCGCCTAAAATGGTGCTTTATCGCGGGAGTACACGTAGCGGATGCGGGTATGCACAGGCACAGATGGGACCTTTTTACTGTCCCAATGATCACAAAATCTATGTGGATCTGGGCTTTTTTGACGAGATGAAGCGAAAGTTCGGCGCAACGGGAGATTTTGCACAGGCGTACGTGCTTGCTCATGAAGTAGGGCATCATATACAGAACCTTCAGGGGACACTGGAGAAAGTGGAGATGGCGAAACAGCGAAGTTACGGCAAAGCAGGGCAAAACAAGCTTCAGGTACGGGTTGAACTTCAGGCGGACTGCTATGCCGGTGTCTGGGCGCATCATGCCGAAAAGATGAAAGGCATCCTGGAGCGCGGAGATATCGATGAAGCTCTCAATGCCGCAAGTGCTATCGGGGATGATATGATACAGAAAAAGACAACAGGATATGTGATGCCGGACAGCTTTACCCACGGCTCTTCCAAGCAGAGGATGACATGGTTTTACAAAGGATTGAAAACCGGAGATTTGCGAAGTTGTGATACATTTCAGTAAAAATTAAACTTTTTTATTTTATGTTATAATCTTTAGTATTATTAAAGGTTTTAACATGAAACAGCTACTTCTCTCTTTTTGGATCATTGCCTCTTTCTGGGGCTGCGGAAGCAGCTCCTCCCCCGATACACCTCAGAAACAATCCGATACCGAAATATCCGGAACAAAACAAGACACCCCATCACCCTCTCAACAGCCTGATACATCGTTTCATGAACCTGTCCTGACGCCAGATGGTGTGAAAGACTCCCTCGATCAAGTCAAACACGATGCTGAAAACATCGTACCGATAGATGAGACGCAGACGACAGAGGTTGTCACACAGCCTGTTGTGGAAGCGCCCAAGGAGCACTCTGTAACAGTCTATATACATGGATACGATGACAAAGGTACCGGTTATACCAACACCTACGGCTATGATGCGTATGATCCGATGCTCAACAGATTGGTGGCATTGACAGGTTTTGATACGCTTCAGACATACGATCCTTCCGATTTTACTGATGTGATCACCATCACACCCTATTATGGACAAAAAGCACCCGACTACTATACACAAAAGGACAGAGACGAGATCAAAGCGGTGACAGATCAGTATGGTGGGGGAATCCCGCGGTATGCGCTGATCGTCGCCAAATATGCCAGACACGTGATGGAAAAGACCGGAGCGGAACATATCAACTTTATCAGTGCCAGTATGGGGTCTCTGATAGCCAGATGGATCATCGAAAAAGATGTCGAGCATCTGGCAAGCCAAAAGAAGATTTTGCGCTGGAAGTCTCTTGAGGGGGTCATTCGCGGGAATAAACTTGCAAGTAACAGCAGTCTGGTTAAGTATGCCGATAGCATACAAAAACAGCCTATCGATGTTGCGCAAATGTCATATCAGTGGATCGAACACAATCTGCACCGCCCGCGATCAGAAGCTGCCAGCAGTTACTACAAAGATATCACGCTTTCTGAAGTGACATCGACCAAACCGGGTGATCCGTTTGATTGGCTGATGCTGACGACGCCAAATGACGGATATCAGGCAGTTTCGGATACATACTTTGCGTCTGTATTGCCTCAGGCTCGACACAACGGGATGATGCCTGTACATACCTTTTTTCATCAGACACACCTGGGATTGAAAAAAGATGACGGTGCCTGGGCAAACGTCGCAACTTTTCTTTTGCCGCACAAACGGGTACGTATCACATTGCGCAGTGCGAAGGTGCATGATATACATGAATATACCTATTTCCTGAACAAAAACGCAGAAATTGTATTTGAAAGCCGGGTATTTTCACCCATAGTTGCAGAGAAATGGAGTATTTCGGATGCAATCAGTGAAAGGGTGTATGACAGCGGTGCGTTACCGATTCACAAATATCGCAAAAATGGAGAGACAAAAACGTTTCAGCAACTGCTTTATGATGACTATGTTTTAAAAGATGAGACAGCTTTGAAACTGACAATGGCAGCATACGAGGTTGACTGGAGTCTTAAATATGGCATTCATGAACCTGGAAGTCGTGACAGCATGGGGAGAGCGACGATAACTCTGCCTCTTGCAAACGGTACATACCGGATCGAAGCCGAGGATTGGAGCGGTACAATCGACGTAGAGGTACTGGAAAATTAATTTATAAATTTAAAACTCGTTCATCAAAAAAAGTAGTATCATGATATTATAAAAACTATAAGGAGCGATAGATGACAGAGTTTAAAGAGATCGTTGAAAAATCGAAAAAAGTGCT
>QNZT01000168.1 GCA_003978455.1 Sulfurospirillum sp. | reverse complement strand
TTGAGCTCTTCGTTCTCTTTTTCGATCGATTTTGCGATACCTTCTGTCTCTTTCGCTACGAAATCCGCATCGAACTCTTTGTAGCTGAGGATAGAAGGTTTCAGTGCTGCGATGTGCATCGCAAGCTGTTTCAAAAAGTCAGTCACTGCCCCTTTGTTCTCCGCTTTGTCGAACTTCGCGCTAACAAGAACACCAATCTTACCGCCCATATGGATATAGCCGTTGACTACTTCGTTGTCCGCTGTTTCGATTATTTCAAATCTTCTGACAACCATGTTTTCGCCGATAGTGGCGATGTTTGACTTGACATACTCGTCAAATGACTGACCGTCGATCTGTGATGCATTCAGCGTTTCGATATCTGCGGGCTTGTTTTTATGAATATGTTTGGCTGTATTTTTCGCAAAATTTTGAAAGAGTTCGTTTTTTGCCACGAAGTCTGTCTCTGCGTTTACTTCCACCATAGTTGCTTTGTTGAAATCCGGTTCGATCTCAACGGCTACTGTTCCTTCAGCCGCGACTCTGTCAGACTTTTTGCCTGCACTGGAAAGTCCTTTTTTCTTTAACCAGTCGATAGCGTTTTCCATATCACCGTTGGACTCGACCAGGGCTTTTTTACAATCCATCATACCGGCACCGGTTTTTTCTCTCAGCTCTTTTACCATTGCTGCAGTTACTGCCATTGATTTTCTCCTGTTTTTTTATTTTACTATGTACGTAGAATATTGTATAAAAAGCCGGAAGTTCGGCTTTTCGTAGCATAAGACGATATACAGGCGAAAGATGCCCGTATATCCGTAATCAAAATGATATTATTCTGCTTTCTCTTCGCTTTTTACTTCAGCTTCGGCTTCAGCCTCTGCTTTTGCTTCTTCAAGCAGTGCCTCTTTTTCTGCGTCTGAGATATCACCTGCTGCTGCCGGTGCCTCTTCGCTTGCCGCTTCTTCCGCACTGTCTTGCTCTCTGAGTGCTTTACCCTCGTTGATCGCTTCCGCCATCTCTTTACAGAAAAGCTGGATAGATCTGATCGCGTCGTCGTTACCCGGAATAGGGAAGTCCACTACGTCAGGATCACAGTTTGTATCGATCGGAGCGATAACAGGGATATGCAGGTGGTTTGCTTCCTGAACTGCGATCTTCTCCTTGACTGTATCGATGATAAAGATCATATCAGGCGCTTTTTTCATATCTCTGATACCGCCGAGGTAGTTCAGGAGTTTCTGTTTCTTTCTCTGAAGCATCAACGCCTCTTTTTTTGTCATGAGATCCAACTGACCTTCCTCTTCCATCTTCTCGATGATGTCAAGTTTTTTGATAGATTTCTTGATAGTCTGGAAGTTTGTCAGCATACCACCGAGCCATCTGTGGTTGACATACGGCATACCGCAGCTTTCAGCGTGCTCTTTGACAGCGTTTGTAGCCTGTTTCTTCGTACCTACGAAAAGGATGGTTTTCCCCTCGGCCGCCGCATCTCTGACGATGTTGTAAGTGTATCTGAAATATCTCAGTGTTTTTTGAAGATCGATGATGTAGATATTTTTTCTCTCACCAAAGATATAAGGTTTCATCTTTGGATTCCATCTTCTTGTCTGGTGTCCGAAATGCACACCGCACTCTAGTAAATCTTTCATAGTTACCATAACTATGCTCCTTGTGTTAAATTTTTTGGTTTTGCCTCCACACCCCTTAACAACCGAAGTTGCAACCGTTCAAGGACTGATGTGTGTGAATTTAAGCGGCGTATTTTATAGAAAATATGTTTAAAAAGGGATTAAACAAGGTTGTGTTTAAAAACTATACCTTGATTCAAATTCGAGAAAGTCAAATAATATTTCAAAATGAAATAAATTTTAACAAAAACTTCTTTTTTGTCAATAATAAACTTCAAATTTATTTTGCTTAATAGTTGAATGCTATACTACAATGTGATATAACAGGATAATTTGCCAAAAGACGATTTGAGAAGATATAAAATATTTGCAAAAGATTTTTTATCTCTCTCAAAAGGGGATGTAGAGATGTTGATACAGGGAAATGAGTATTTCCGTATAGGAGGAGATAATGGGTGAGAGTGCAAAAGAGGCTTTGGGTTCTGCTGTCCAAAGCATGGTAAATGTCGGTATCAAAGTATCATTTACAAAAAAAGAGCTGGATGATTTGGGTGTAAGTATGCCGCCGGTAAAGCTGTCGGCTGATCAGATTAAAAACATTCGTAAAAAGATGAATCTGTCACAGTCGGTTTTTGCCAAACTTCTCAATGTCAGTCTTTCATCTGTTAGGCAGTGGGAACAGGGCGTGCGACGACCAAGCGGTTCGACGATGGTACTTTTGGAACTTTTAGAAAGGGAACCTGCCGTATTGGACTATAGATTGGCTTCATGAGCTTATCTTTACCGAATACCATAGTGAAAAAAACAGAAAATCTTAACCTCTCTCAAAAAATGTAATAATTTTTATAAATATTATGTTAATATTAACTATGGTAACTAAAATATTATTTTTAATACTGTTTATTTTTATAGATTTTCTGTCTGCGGATTTGCTCAAAGAAAATTTTGTCACCTTTGATCTGAACGGTTCCGTGCCGCGGGCTGTGGTGGATTTTGAGTCGGATAACCTCGAGAAGTTCATGAAACTCGATGACAATGACAACGGTATTGTTTCATGGAAAGAGATTCGTGCGCATCGAAAAGAGATAGAGCGTTTCGTACTGACGCATGTCGGTATCCGTTCGGATGGCAGGGAGTGCGGTAAGAAAGTGAGTCGTTTTGAGGTGTATCGCCGGGTGCATCAGTCCTATATCCGGCTCTATCTGGATCTCTCATGTGATCTCCCTCATGAAGCGGTCGATCTGAAGTATGATCTCTTTTTTGATGTGGACAAAGACCAGAAGGCTTTTGTCAAGATCAAAGATGAGAAGAGGGCGAAGCCGGTGATCCTGAGTGACAGAAAAGTGGAAGTGACGCTCAGGATGAAGCA
>QNZT01000101.1 GCA_003978455.1 Sulfurospirillum sp. | reverse complement strand
ATTCCTTAAGGAAATTCCTTTACAAAGGCAATCAATCCTTAAGAGCCTTCCTTTACAAAGGACTTCCTTAAGGACGTCCCTTTTACAAAGGGAATCCTTAAACAAAATATTTACAAAGGAAATCCTTAAGGGTTCGACTTTATATAGGATTTCCTTAAGGGAAATCCTGTATTAAGGAAATCCGTAAGGATGTTCTTTTACAAAAGGGAATTCATGAGGAGTGTCCTTTACAACGGAAGTCCTTAAGGACTTTCCTTTACAATGCAGGGTGGGGGAGGGTGGTGGTGGTATTTCTCCAGCATCTGAAGAATGCACAGTATTGAAAGTAGATTTGTTATATGCTCTGAAAAGGTTTGCTTTGCAGACTGTGGTCTTTTCAGCATGGAAAATGTATGGGTGGTGGCACCAGTGGGGTTAAACAATTCCAATCACATACTTATACATATGTAGAAATGAAGAATAAGAGCAGCAAGGCGGTCTATCAACTGGATGTGACCAAACCCGAAGAGCTGGAGGCGCTGACCAAAAGTCTGGAAGAGGATTTCGGAAAGATCGACTTTGTGGTGCACTCGGTCGCCTTTGCGCCGCGTCGTGCACTGGAGGGGAGTTATCTCGATACGGAGCAGGCGGACTTTGCACTGGCGATGGACACATCGGTCTATTCACTAGTCTCTTTGACACGTGCCTGTCTGCCTGTCATGAACGACGGCGGATCGGTTTTGACACTCTCTTATCTCGGCGGACCGAAATATATCCCGCACTACAATGTGATGGGCGTTGCCAAAGCGGCACTGGAAGCGAGTGTGCGTTATCTGGCGGTCGATCTGGGAAGTCGCGGTATCCGTGTCAATGCCGTCAGCGCGGGTCCGATCAAGACCCTTGCAGCCAGTGGTATCGGTGATTTTAAAAATATTCTCAACTGGAACGAGATCAACGCGCCGCTGAAGAAAAATGTCACGATCGAAGAGGTGGGCAACAGCGGTATGTATCTGCTCAGCGATCTCTCCAGCGGTGTGACCGGTGAAGTGCACTATGTCGATGCCGGATATCATATCATGGGTATGGGTGCGGTTGAAAAGGATGAAAACGGCAGGACGGTGCTCAGCTGGGATCAGCGAAACAAGTAGTTCATGAAACTCTTTTTGCAAAAACTCCTCTATGTGGGATTGATGCTTTTTATCATCGCGTTGATCTCATTTGTCGCGATACACGCCGCGCCGAACTCGTTTTTTGCCGGCGGTGAGCTCAATCCCAATATCACCAAAGAGTCCATCGAACATCTCAAGTCGGTCTATGGACTCGACAAGCCGCTGTATGTACAGTTTTTTTCATGGATCTGGGCGCTGCTACATCTGGATTTCGGCATCTCTTTTGCCAGTGGAAAGGCGGTGAAAGAGGAGATTTTGTCGCGTATTCCCATCACTTTGACGATCAACCTGATCTCGATGGTGTTCGTTTTTGTGATCTCTCTCTATCTCGGTATCAAAGCGGCGATGCGGCAGGATAGTTTTTTTGACCGGATGCTGAAACGTTTTTCACTGGTGAGTTATGCGATTCCCTCTTTTTACCTGGCGTTGCTGCTGATCATCTTTTTTTCGGTCAGGCTGGGGTGGTTTCCTATCTCGGGACTGCACTCTATCGAACCCAAAGAGGGGTTGGCGATGTGGCTCGATGAAGCCTGGCATCTGGTGCTGCCGATCTTCGTGATCGTGTTTGGCGGTGTGGGCAGTCTGCTCATGTATGTCCGGAGTCTGACGGTCGATATCCTCAAAAGCGACTATATCTTTTTTGCCAAAGCGCGCGGCATCGGTGATCAGACACTGCTGCGGCGTTATATCCTGCCCAATCTCTCTCCTCCTATCGTGACGATGCTGGGACTCTCTTTGCCCGGACTGATCGGCGGAAGTGTCATCCTGGAGTCTATCTTTTCGATCAACGGTATGGGGCTGCTCTTTTATCAGAGTGCTATGAGCCGGGATTATCCGGTGATTATGGGGATTTTGATTATCTCTGCGTTTTTGACGCTGATGGGAAATATTATCGCCGATCTTGTTTTACTCAAACTCAATCCGCATTTTAAAAGAGGAGTGTGACAGACTCTCATGAAGAGAATCTGTCAGGTGAAATCGGGTTAGTTATCTGCATCTACTATTTTAAATACAACGCGTCTGTTCTTCCTTCGTCCCTCTTGTGTGTTGTTGCTTGCGATCGGTTGTGTGGAACCGTATCCTTCATAACTCAGAAGCGAAGCATCGACACCTCGTGATACAAGGTAGTCCGCGACACTTTTGGCTCTGTTTTGGCTGAGTTTGAGGTTGAACTCTTCGTTACCTCTGGAGTCTGTATGACCCTGTACGATATAGTGGTATTCCGGGTGTTCCTGGATGATTTTAGCCACTTTATCCAGAAGTGCTTTACTCTCTTTTGTCAGAACGGCACTGCTGGTATGAAACTTGATCTTTGTAAGCTGGAATGTGTTCATGATGCTATTGAGCACTGATTGTTTCTGTGCTTCGTAAGCAGTATATTGTGTGGTTTTGAGTTTTGTTGCGAGTTTGTTTTTCTCCTCTTCGGCTATGTTGAGTCTTTGTCGCAGTGCTTCAGCATCTTTTTGCAATGACGCAAGTTGTGCCTTCATCTCTTCGGTTTGATGTTGCGCATTTTCCAGTGCTGTCTGGGCATTCTCTTTTGCCTGGAGCTCCTCTTTGAGTTTCGCTTCGAGTGCCTCTTTCTCCTGAAGCTCTTTTTGAAGCTGCTCTTTGGTGGTGCTAAGCTCATTTTCCGCAGCAGTGAGTTTTTCAGATGTCGAACCGCTCATCTCTTTAGCAGCTACGAGTGCAGCGGCTGCGGCAGCAAGTTTTTCTTTGAGATTGGATACATAACCTGTTGTATTTTGCTCAAGCTGCTGGAGTTTCTCGTTCAGTGCGTTTGTCTGATCCTGATACTTTTGCTGAAGTTCGCTCAGTTTCGTTTCGAGTTCGGCTTTTGTCTCTTGCGTCTGTGTCAGTGT
>QNZT01000095.1 GCA_003978455.1 Sulfurospirillum sp. | reverse complement strand
CAAAAGCATCCCGGTAAGCGGGATTGGCTTCGTAGCGGTGACGATGGCGTTCATAAATGGTTTTTGCCCCGCCATAAGCCTTACGAAGGAGTGATCCGGGTTTGGTATCGCACGCATACTCTCCCAGTCTCATCGTGCCGCCCAGGGGGCTTTTGTGGGTACGAATCTGTTTGTTGCCGCTGGCATCGATAAAAGCATCGATCAGATAGATGACAGGATTTTTGCACTCGGGTTCAAACTCTACCGAGTTGGCATCTTCCAGTTTGAGTACATTGCGTGCAAACTCGACCAGTGAGAGCTGCATCCCCAGGCAGATACCCAGAAACGGCACTCTGTTTTCACGGGCATAGCGGATCGCTTCTATCTTCCCTTCCACGCCCCTTTGCCCGAAACCGCCCGCAACCAAAATAGCGTCCACATCGCAAAAGAGACTATTTTCACATTCGCCGTCGATCGCTTCACTGTCGATCCACTTGAGGTTTACTTTGGTATCGAGATGCGCACCGACATGTACAAAAGATTCGGTCAGTGATTTGTAAGACTCTTTGAGCTCCAGATACTTTCCGACAAATCCGATCGTCACCTCTTTTTTCGGTGCAATCACATTTTTGACCAGTGCATTCCACTCTTCCATATCCGGTGCTTCAAGATCGAGATCAAGATTTTCGGAGATCGGTGTCAAAATATTTTGCGATAGGAAGTTGATCGGCACTTTGTAGATCGAACGTGCATCCGCCGCTTCTATAACCGAGTTTTTCTCGACACCGCAGGAAGAGGCAAGTTTGAGTTTGATCTCTTTGGAAATCGGCATCTCAGACCGACAAATCACAATCTGCGGAGAGATACCGATACGCCGCAACTCCTGCACACTGTGCTGGGTGGGTTTGGTTTTCAGTTCACCGGCCGCTTTGAGATAAGGCACCAGTGTCAGATGTATATAAAGCGTATAGTTGCGCCCCAGTCTGCCGCCGAGTTCACGGATCGCTTCCAGGAAGGGAAGACTCTCGATATCGCCGACCGTACCGCCAACCTCGACGATGAGGATATCGTGCCCCTCACCCGCTTTGATGATACGCTCCTGAATCTCATTGGTAATATGGGGAATAACCTGAATGGTTTTGCCCAGATAGTCTCCCCGCCGCTCTTTTTCGATCACGGTCGAATAGATCTGGCCGGTTGTGAAGTTGTTCTGTTTGGAGAGGTTGATATTTAAAAAACGCTCATAGTGCCCGATATCGAGATCGGTCTCGGCTCCGTCCGCTGTCACAAACACTTCGCCATGCTCCAGTGGACTCATCGTTCCGGGATCAACGTTGATATAGGGATCGATTTTGAGCATACTGACATCTTTGCCTGCATGTTTCAGCAGTGTCGCGATACTGGCCGACGCGATACCCTTCCCCAGTGAACTCAACACACCGCCGGTCACAAATATAAACTTTGTCTCTTTTTTGCTCATGAAAACCACCTGTCGTAATTGGCTTTATTATAGTGAAGTGCGGCTAACAGGCGAATTAAAAAAACACTATTTTTGGAAAACTAAAATAGTTTTATCTGACTCCATCGAAAAGAGAGATATATCGAAGTTTTTTATCATTTTCATAGGAGAAAGTGATACTATCTCGCTCAGTGTATGATAATACTGGTCGATAGAAGCACTCTCTCTGGTATAGCATCCATCCTCCCTTTGTGCAAAAAAGGTGATATCGGTATGCAGTATATCTTCATCAAATTCCGCATCTATGGCAAGAAATTTCTCTTCCTCATCGACGATCAGACTGCCGGACGCGACATCTGTAAATCCATGCAGGGTATTGACATCGCAGATAAACACGCCTCCTTTATGCAGATGTCGCTCAACATCTTCCAGAAAAGTTGCCATCTCCTCTTTTGTCATATAGTTCAGCACATCGGCTACGGCAAGCAGCGCGTCATAGGTTTCATGCACTTCATGAAGAAAACAGTGTCTTGCATCCAACCCTTTTGCTCTGGCAATCTCCACCATCTTTTCACTTATGTCTATACCCGTCGCTTCATACTTTTTTGAGAGTTCAGAAAGAAGTGTACCGTTACCGCAACCGACATCCAATATACGGCGAGGTGCGTAGGTTTCAAGTATTTGCAAATAGACTTCGTAAAGCTTCTCGTACGCTTCATAAAATCCAATCATCGGCTCTATTCGGGCATAGAGGTCTAAATTTGTCATGAAACTCCCGTATTTTAAATATTCTTGTTTTTATGATAGAATTTATATCAAATATTTCATAAAAGGTGTTATGTGCCACTCTGGGCTATTCTCTATGTTATATCAATGGTTGCCAGTGCTGTTTTTACCATCTATATCAGCCGGCGTTTTTCACCTGTTTATATCGCCGGAGAACTGGCAAGCGGTCTCTTTTCTGCGACATTTTTTCTGATCTATTATGGTTTGGTTCCCTATCCGCATTCCGTTTTGACGCCGCTGTTTATGCTGCTATTTATCCTTTTTCAGGAGATTTGGGTCAACCGTGAACTCTACGATATGCTCTCTTTGAAAAACTTTCCAAAATCGACACACGGTTTTATGCTGATCGCTGTCCCTCTGTTGTCCGTCTCCTATATCGGTCCACTGGTGTGGATCGTATCACAGGTGTTCAAACACTATCTGTTACCCGTCTAACCCACGGATAAAGAAAGAGACTCGGTGCAAATCCGATCTGCCGTTGATACGGATCTGTTCGATATGTTTCTTCGTGCCGTACCCTTTATGCTGTTTGAAACCATACTCCGGATACTGCGTATCTATTTCAGTCATATACCTGTCACGGCTCACCTTTGCCAAAATACTTGCGGCACTCACTTCCGGTACGGTAGCGTCAGCCTTCACAACTGCCTGCACCCCTAAAATCCCATAATTGGTGTTGCCATCCATAATCGCTATGGAGGGCTGTAGCTTTTCAAGGATCTTTTCGATCGAATCCGAAATAGCTGGTTGTCGGTAAAGACGATTTCATACAGGCTGTTTGCCACGATCTGATCAAACAGCGCTTCCCGCCGCTTTTCAGTCAGCTTTTTAGAGTCGTCCAGTCCCTCCACCTTCTCTTTTAGAATAACTCCGGCGACCACAAGTGGCCCGGCAAGTGATCCCCTTCCCGCTTCATCGATCCCGCATAACATCTGTTTCCTTTTTGCACACATAGTACTTTTTACGGTGCAACCATACGCCAAAATTCATTAAAATATCTTTTATTCCGATGCATACAGTAAGCACCAATAAGAGATAAAGGATTATCATCATGAAGATAAATAGAGAAAGTATATTGAAAAGTTCACTTGCAGTTGTATTGACAATCGCTCTCGCCGCCTGCGGAAGTAGCAGCTCTCAGGGAAACGACACTTCCAACAAAAAACTCCAGACCGACAGCACAACAAGCAGCAGTATGCAAGATAACGGTTCGGCAACGGATGACAGCACTGTCGCACAGGTAGGTACTTTTGAGACAAGAGCACCTGCAAAAGATGTCGCTAGCTCACAA
>QNZT01000200.1 GCA_003978455.1 Sulfurospirillum sp. | reverse complement strand
ACGGGGAGGGGGGAGTTGTCTATGATTTTGCGTACGTCTTCGTCGTGGATGTGGCGGCGGTCTTCCCTGAGGTGGATGGTGATTTGGTCTGCGCCGGCGCGTTGGGCGATGCCGATGGCTTGTAACGGATCCGGGTCGTTGATTTTTCTTGCTTCTCTGAGGACTGCGATGTGGTCTATATTGACTCCAAGTAACATTTTGATAACCTTTGTTTTTTGATGGTCGTTCAGGTGGTACCGAGTTTATGAAACGTTTGAAAAAGAGGACAAATCCTCCCGTTGGTCTGAGCCTCTTTTTCAAACGTTTCATAAACTCTTTGGCATATCCAATATGATAGATTGAAAGTGAAGACCATTTTTTCAGGGGGAATTATATCATGATAGCTTGTGATTTAGGGTCAAATACGCTTCGTGTGGTGGAGGTGGATTGTGAGGGTCGTGAGAGGGTGCGGGAGTTTGAGCGGATTGTGAAGACGGCGGAAGGGGTTGAGCGGGATGGTCAGATCTGTGATGCTGCGGTTTCGCGGGTGGTTGCTGCGGTGCGGGAGTGTCGGGACTATTTTGATTTTTCAAAAGGTTATAAGGCGGTGACGACGGCTGCGGTGCGGATGGCGGGGAATGGTCGTGAAGTGGTGGAGCGGATTGCGCAGGAGACGGGGATCGTGTTTGAGATTATCGATGGTGCACGTGAAGCTGAGTTTACACGTCTTGGGGTGGAAAACCGTCTGGACAAGCTTGGGCTGGGGACGGAGCGTTATATCTTGCTGGATCTTGGCGGGGGATCGAGTGAAATTGTCGTGAAAATGGGAGATGAGGTTCTTTCACGCAGTTTTGCTGTGGGGATTGTGACGATGGTGGAGAAGTACGGTCTGGTGCATCTGGAAGAGGGGATACGTACTTCATGTAAACCGATAGCCGCATTTGCCCGTATGTTGAAAGAGAAACCTGCCGTATTTGTCGGCTCTTCGGGCACTCCGACGACGATTGCCGCTTTTTTACAGGGGATCGACTATGCGCATTATGATTATCGAAAGATCAATGGATATCGGTTGACACTGCAAAAGATGGAGGAAGCGTTACAAAGACTGCTTGCTTTGGATAAGGCGAGTCGTCAGCGGTGGGTCGGGGTCGGTCGGGATGATCTGATTATCGCGGGTGTGAAAATATTGATCGAGATAGTCTCCGTGTTCGGGTATGAGGAGATTATCGTGATCGATGATGGCTTACGGGAAGGAGTCGCTTTATCACAATGTTGAAAAAGTTCTCATGAGCTCAGCGTAAATTTACGTAGAATTGATTAAAATAATTCGCTGTTTTAAATATATTAAATAAAATTAAGGTTAGATGCTGGATTCAATGCGTATATTCATTTCAAAAATCATTACCGCCACTCTTCTCATGATAACCGCATCGTCTGCTGCATGGGTGGATTCGATGGGTGATTTACAATCTTCTCATATCGTTCGCCAAAGTTATATGCAGGGGTTGTTGCTGGGGCAGACGTATGGTCTCTATAACCTTGCCGATCTGCGCTCCAAAGAGAAGGTGCATAAATTTTACGAGCAGAGAGGTTACCGGACATTTTGGTTTAACGGTTCCAATGAACCCGACCTCTCCGTCGTCGATATGCTCAATGCGATCAAAAGGGCTTCCAAAGAGGGATTGGATACTGCTCGTTATCATCTTGCGGAGATCGATGCGCTGTTTGACGAAGTGCAGGATGGAACATTTGACACGCAAAGAGAGTACAATCTCGCAACGATTACACTCGATGTGATGCTTACAGATGCGTTTGTGACACTTGCACACGATCTCTATGAGGGCTTGATCGATTACAACCGTTTTCAGTCGACATTGAAGCGTTTGGCAGAGGCACGTGATATCAAGTATGTGTGGGATACGCCGTTTAAGAGAGTTGATTATATCGCTTTACTCAAAGAGGTTAAAAGCAGCGGTAATATTGAAAAGAGACTTTATGATCTTGTTACGAAAAATCCGCTTTATCTCAATCTGCTCGATGCCTATGAACGCTATAAAGTTATCGTATCGGACGGTGGATTTGTGCAGATACCGAATGTGGCGTTGAAGCTGGGAAGTAAAGGGTCAGCTGTCAAGAGATTGGCTGAACGCCTTTTTCAGAGTGGAGACCTTGACTTTTTTGATGAAGATTATACGGTGTTTGATGAGACGCTTGAAGAGGCTTTGAAAAACTTTCAGAAGCGGATGGGTATACACGCTACTGGTATCTTGTACAAAGCAACACGCAATGCACTCAATGTTCCCGCACACAAACGGCTGGAGATGATCAAGATCAACCTGGAGCACGCACGGTGGGAAAAAAAGCCGATGGATTGCAATTGTGTATTTGTTAATATTCCGGCATTTACGATGTATTTTCTGGAAGGGGATGCTATCGCATTTCAGATGCCGGTGGTTGTGGGTAGAAAAACAAATCCGACACCGATATTTCAGGCATATATGTCATATGTCGTACTCAACCCCACCTGGAGTGTACCGCAGTCTATCGTCAAAAAAGAGATGCTCAAGCGTCTACAGGATGATCCGGACTATCTTCACGCGCGCCACTTCAAAGCATATGACGGATGGTCCAAAAATCGTAAAGAGATCGATCCTTTCGATATAGACTGGTATCAGTACGATGAAGAGAGCGATCTGCCTTTTAACTTTGTGAAAGATCCCGGAAAGGGTAATCCCCTGGGAAAAGTGAAGTTCATGTTTCCAAACAAATATGCCGTCTATATGCACGACACCAATGAAAAGAGACTATTTAAAAGAAGGGTACGTGCGTACAGTCACGGTTGCATACGTTTACAAAATCCGCAGAAGATGCTTAGATTTGTTGCGGAAAATTTTCTGAACAAACCCTATTCGGATATCAGACAGTTATTGAAAAAGGGGGATAGTACATCACTGAGCCTCTCTGAAAAGATTCCCGTCTATGTTCGCTACTACACAAGCTGGGTTAACGAAGACGGGGTCAATTTCCGAAGTGATATCTACGGATATGACAAAATAATGTCCAAATTAATGCATTAAATTTAACTTTTTTAAGCTTAAATCAAGA
>QNZT01000109.1 GCA_003978455.1 Sulfurospirillum sp. | reverse complement strand
CTGCTGCTGACTCTTCGCGTGAGACGTACATCTCTATGTGTATAAATAAGATTCAGTTTTTTGAGCTCAAATTTATATAAGCGTATGTATAAAAAGACAAACAACCCAAAAGTAATAAGTGACAGGGTTAACATCTCAAGAGAGAAGAAATAGTAGTCTCTATGTATCACAGAATAGTGATGTTGTGGGGTATAAGTTTTTTTGATGGTGGCTTTAAATATCTCAGGGGTAATGGACTTAAATATATCATAGGCACTTTCTACTGTAATATTATGATCTTCTCGAAGGTATTTGGTAGTTTGGAGAAGTCCCATAAGTGTATCGTTGTCATGTTCGGTAGCATGGAAGTATTGTTCTTCGTAACTTTTAAGAGCTTTTTGTATGGTGTCCTCATCAAGATGCTGAAGGTCCGCTTTCATCATCTCTTTTGCCATTTTCATGTTGTTATCAAACTCATCATGTAAGGCATCAAAGGTCACAGCTGCAACACCAGCATTTTTATTGCTAAACATATAGTTATTTACACTATATGTTTTGCCATATTGGTTACGCATTTTTTGTTGTAGTCTCTGTGAGAGGTTTTCTGTGTATGCATTTAAAATAAGATAGGTTCTATAGTCATCTAAGAGATAGAGCGCACCCAGATAGGCCATACTCCCATCTGTACCTTCATAGTAACGTTCATAAGGTTTGTCTGGAGAGCTGGCTTTGATTTTTGTTTCTTTTACAGAGAGAGTGCCAGTTTTGTCTATTTTCCCATAGTTCTCTTTTATGGTTTGTTCCATTTTTGTTATGTCGAAATCTCCAACGACAAAGAGTTTCATATTTGCAGGGTAGTAATAGTCTTTGTAACGTTTCATCACTTCATTGAGTGTAAAATTTGCATTGTTCTCTTGTGCGAAATACCTTGCAGGAAGTTCTTTCTCTTTGGGCAACTTAAAGACATCCAGGTAAAAGTTTTCCGTCGGGGAGGTAATTTTATCAAAGAAGGTTTTAATCGCCGACATTGGTCTATAGTACCAGTGTGATTCGCCTATTTCTGTTTGTAATGCACCTTTTTCTATTTTTAAATCTTTCGTGGTTACATTCTTGTCAAAGAGCATTTGTGCGAAGGTTTCTACTACCCAGTAGGCTTTATCATTTTTGATTGTAGCAAGATAGCCTGTTTCGTAACGTCTTGTGTAGCCATTTACATAGGTAGCACCTTCTTCTTTGATATAATCCAAATAGTCATGATAGGGTATCCTTTGGTCACGAAAAACCATATGCTCTACAAGGTGTGCCAAGCCATAGGTATCATCATCTTCAATGTCATATCCAAGATTAACAGTCAGTTTTATTTGTGTATTTTCTGTTTTGTTATCATTTAGCAGATAAACCTGCATGCCGTTTTTGAGCGTAAAGTAATGAATGTTTTTATAGGGGTCATCATTGTTGGTGATTTCATTGGCTTGTAGCAGTATAAAAAGTGTAAGTATCCAAAGTAATATTTTCATGGGTGTCTTTTAGTGTGAATTTAGGGAATCTTTAAAATATATCATAACATAATTGTCAGAGCTTGTCTTTATCTCCTGCCTTAAAAATGTCCAATTTTGGATCATATACTTTTGTCTGCACATCAAAGAGTCTGAGCAGGCTATGAAAGAGATAGTCTTGTGACCATTTTTTATCTGTGTCCAGTGCAGTAAGATTGAAGTCATTTTTAAATGGCGCATTCATCCACATAAGTGCGGCGATGTGTGTTTGTGCGTCGGGTGCCATGAAGTAGGGTAGACCATGAAGGTAGATCCCCTTTTCTCCTAAACTCTCACCATGATCACTGAGATAAATCATCGCTGTTTTATAGCTGTTGCCATATTTTTTGAGGAGTTCAATGGTTTTGGTGAGGAAGTCATCGGTATAGAGAATGGCGTTGTCGTAGGCATTGTTTATCTCTTCTTTGGTACACGCTTCTAGTTGGTTTGTTTGACATACGGGGGTGAACTTCTCAAAGGCTTTTGGGTAGCGTTTGTAGTAGGCCGGACCATGGTTTCCCATCTGATGAAGGATGATAAGTATATCTTTGCCTTTTTGTGCTTTAATGTAGCTATCGAGCCCTACAAGCATCCCTTCATCTCTACATTCACCATCTGAACATTTTGTATTATTAATATAGCTTTTATAGTATTCATAGTCTACTCTGAGGGCTACACCTTTTGAGTCAGAGTTGTTGTCTCTCCATAAGATAGAGATATCGTTCGTATGCTTTAACACATCCAATACATTTTCAGTACGTATACCTTTTTTATAACTATAGTCAGCTTTGTCATAGACAGAAAACATACAGGGTACCGAGGCTGCCGTAGAGGTACCACAGGAGTAGACATTTGGGAAGTTAATGATGCCTTCTTCTTTGAGTTGTGGTGTGGTCTCTCTTTTGTATCCATTGAGCGAGAGGTGGTCAGCTCTTGTTGCTTCACCTACAACCAAGACGACTATTTTTGGTTTATCACCGGCTTTTTTGATGATTTTTGCATCTTCACCTAGAGGTTTCACCATAATCTTACCTGAATTCAATGTTGTATAGGTGTAGTGTCCTAGTGAGTAGATCCAGTAGAGTGGGTTGGTGGTGAAGCGTAAAGGTTTATGCTCTCTTACAAAGGATGCATAAGGCTTAAAGAAAAGAAAGACAGTGAGTGCAATGATGGCTAGTAAGAGAAACAGCTGTTTAAATTTGGCGATACACTCTTTTTTCACTGAGGCATATTGTATAGGTGTTTTGTAAATGATGTATGCCGGGAGTAAGCCTAAAAAGAGGAAGTAAAGCACCTGTTTGATGGAGAGCAAGTCCATAGACTCTTTGGTATCTGTTTGCAGTGTGTTACGTATCATGCTGTCATCGATGACCACGTTGTAGGTATTCATGAAATACGCAGCCATAGAACTGACTAAAACCAAGAGTATAAGCATCGGTTTAGTTGTCCATCTTGATGCAAAAAGAGTGAGGACAAAAGCTGTCAAGGTGAAGAGTAGAAGCACGATGGAGAGTAAAAACCAGATATTCGTTTCATTGAGGGGGTATATTTTGAGTGTGTTATGAAAAAATGTATAG
>QNZT01000107.1 GCA_003978455.1 Sulfurospirillum sp. | reverse complement strand
TTTCCCTGACTCATCGTTTATCAAACAGTTACTATACTAAGGCATAGCTCCTGTTTGATTGCCTTGATTCAGGGAAAAAATCCTAAGATTTACCTCTGGACTTATTTCGTGCCGGTCGCACTAGCCAGGGAGTTTCTTGATAAACCACTTCTTTTACCAGAGATTCTTCGGGATATCCATTTTAAGGAAGCCGGTGAAATTTTATCTAAACAAGCTTCTGAGGTTAAAGAACTACTAATGCGCGATGAAAATCATAGCGACATCAGTGTTTTTCAGCTTCCTAGAAAAACGATAATCGACGGTAAAAGAATCTTGATGCTCAATACGTACAAGTTAAGCGCCTTTTCTATGGGGAATAGAGCCTCTAAATGTAGTTTTTCCATTGAGATAGATGAAGCCGGTCGCATTGTGCCGGAAGGAATTCACCAAGTGTATGAGGAATCTGACGGGTTACAAGTTTACTGATCCAGAAGGTTTTTTGGTATTTCCGATCTGTCTCAAGACCTATGACTCTTCCTGTAGAGGATTTGTATGAATCTACATTAAGAGAACGCATATATTGTCGTCCATAAACACAAGCTATTATGATTAAAAGGCCAAAATTTTGGATTCCGTTTTTCTTTCTACTTGTATGTCACTTACAGCAGGCTACCGGTCAAGAATGTATCACTCACCCACACGATCTCCTACGTCAAACTCAACAGCTTTTCACAAATCATCCTGACCAAACCCAAAGGCGTACAGGAGAAGCATATCTATGGACTTGTTCAGGACAGTGTCGTTGCCGGTATCGCACGGCTGCACAACAACCAGCTCTACGGCTACCTGACTTCCGACGAACGGTGCCGTTTTGCTGTATTTATCGGCAAAGAGAGGGCTCCCGGGATTGCCATAGGGCTCAAAGAGCATACCATGATCGTCAAATTTATCCCCAAATGGTACAAAGTACATACGGGAGACCGTGTTGTCACTTCCGGACTCGACGATGTCTTTTTTGCAAACTTGCCTGTAGGTATCGTTACAAAAGTCGATACGCAAAGTGCCTACAAGGTTGCCTATATCAAAACCTATGCCGATATTTTTCATCCAAAACTCTTCTTCCTCATCAACAATGCGGCAGCCACCCTGACAGAAGGGTTTGATGCAAACATGACAAATATCCCTGTGTGTACCCCTGCTCCTGCTCCGCTTTCAGTTCCGGACAACAATGTCAGTACAACAGAAGATACAAATCTCTCAAACGAGACCAACCTCTCCAAACCAAAGATCTCAAGTATCCCGGAACGGATCGATCAGACACCCGAAGAGACCATTGAACCGGAAATACCGCAAGAGCAGCATGTAGCACCCAAACCAAAACCAAAACATCCAAAAAAGAAACCGCGTTACAGACAACCGGCACCCCAGGCACTCGATCTCTTCTAAGGCTTCTGCTTAACGCCCTTTTTTAACCCAAATCACGAAATAGAAATTCAGCACTCTTCACAATCATCGCATCCATGGACTTCGCTTCATGCTCATCACCGCACCTACGGGTGCGCCTCAAGCATGAAACAAACCCCATAAATACGAGCATTGCAAAGATTGCAAGAACTCTATTTCGTGATTTGGGTTAAGGGCATTTTTGGTCTCATTTGACTATAATATCGAACTAAAAACCAAAGGTATTTCTCCATGCCAAAACGCGAAGACATCAAAACTATTCTCCTTATCGGATCGGGTCCTATCGTCATTGGACAGGCCTGCGAATTTGACTACTCAGGGACACAGGCGGCCAAAACACTCAAAGAGCTTGGTTACCGTGTGGTACTCATCAACTCCAACCCGGCGACGATCATGACCGATCCGGAGTTTGCACACCGTACCTATATCGAACCGATCAACGAAGAGGTGATTGCCAAGATCATCAAAAAAGAGAATATCGATGCGATCCTGCCTACCATGGGAGGGCAGACCGCACTCAATGTCGCTATGAGCATGCATGAAAAAGGGATGCTCGAAGGGGTAGAGTTCCTTGGTGCCAATCCGGCAGCCATCAAAAAAGGCGAAGACAGACAGGCATTTAAAGAAGCAATGATCAAGATCGGCATGGATCTGCCTATCTCCCAGTATGCCTACAATATGGATGAAGCCTCGATGCGGCAAAGAAGATCGGTTTCCCGCTGATCATCCGTGCTTCCTATACCCTTGCGGGAGGCGGTTCCGGTGTGGGCATCAAGCAGGTGGGCGAAGGCCTGGTGGACATCGGTAACTCCGGCCGCAAGCCCACGGCGCAGGAAATCAAGAAATACAACCTCAAACTGTTCAAGTGGGCCATCGATGGCGTGGCACCGGTGGTGAACCCCAAAAACCCGGTACGCTCCCTCACCCGGGAGCAGCTGCAGCAAATCTTTGCCGGCAGGATCGACAACTGGAAGGCCGTGGGAGGGCCGGACCGCAGGATCGATCTTTATACCCGTGACAAGGCCAGCGGCACCCGCGCCGTGTTCTGGAAAAAAGCGCTTGCAAAGGGTGATATTTCGCCCGGAGCCAATTTCGTGATCTCCAACGGCGCCATGAAAGCGGCCGTCGCCAGTGACCCGGCGGCCATCGGCTACGTTTCGGTGGGATATATCGATGACAGCGTGTCGCCTGTGGCGCTGGACGGCGTCATACCCTCCCGCGAGACCGTCAAAAGCGGAAAATACCCGGTGGCCCGCGGTCTCTACAGCAATACCCGGGGCGGACCCGAGGGGCTGACAAAGGCTTTTATCGATTACCTGTTCAGCCCCGAAGGCCAGCAGATCGCGGCCGACAAGGGCTTCATCCCGGTCAGGTAACATGCGCACCGAGCGTTTCATCGCCTCCCTGCTGCGGGCCGCAGCGGTCATCAGCGCATCCATCACCGTGCTGATCTTGGCCTTCATGGTCTTTCTGGGCTACCCGCTGGTGGAAAAAGGGCAGCTGGGCAACCTGTTCACGCAGCCCTGGCTGCCGGATCAGGGTGTCTACGGCATCTACCCCATGATCGCGGGAACGGTGTGTATCGCTTCGCTGGCACTGCTGCTCGGATTCCTTACCTCGATTTTTGCATTTTTATACCTGGGTCATCTGCGAATTGTT
>QNZT01000057.1 GCA_003978455.1 Sulfurospirillum sp. | reverse complement strand
CCTCTTTGTATATCAATGCCAAACTGTACTGGGCCATGATATCACCGCCTTGTGCCGCTTTGGTATACCACTCTACCGCTTTGGCAACATCTGCACTGACATAAAGTCCGTTTTCATACATATAGCCTAACAGATACTCTGCCTGAGAATCTCCCTTTTTTGCGGCATCCGAAAGCCATTTAAATGCCTTTGCATAATCCTCGGCTACACCGACTCCATCCAAATACATCTCTCCCAAAAGTGTCTGCGCATCTAGATCACCGCTTTGTGCAAGCGTATAAAATGCTTCATAAGTTGCCGAAGATTGTGTCTCTTTCAATATTTTGAGTGCTGATGCAGAACTGTTACTCTCTGCAAACAATACAGAAGCAGTTAAAACAAGAAGTGTAAGTACCTTTTTCATGTGTATCCTTTATAATCAAGTTACACCAAAATCGGCACTGAGGTAAAAATATTTATACTAAGAAAAAATATTATTTATATATCGCTCTTTTTCCCTCTTTATGGTTTAAAAATGTAACGTTTTGTTAAATTTTTATAGCTTTCTATACGCCTGTCCCGTAAAAACGGCCAGATATTGCGTACGTCTGTCACACGATTCATATCGATCTCTACAACTCTCCAAAGTGCTTCATGAGCACTTGCCCGAAACAGAAACTCTCCCTGCGGTCCGCAGACAAAGGAGTTCCCCCAAAAGCGTATTCCATCCAGTTGCCCTGACGGATCAACCTCTTTGCCTACCCTGTTGACTGCGATCACAGGGATACCGTTGGCGACAGCGTGCGCACGCTGTACCGTAACCCATGCATCGAGTTGTCTCGATTTTTCCGCATCACTATCTTCGTCAAACCAGCCGATAGCAGTAGGATAGATCAGCATATCGGCACCGTTTAGCGCCATCAAGCGCGCCGCCTCGGGATACCACTGATCCCAGCAAACCAGTACACCGACTCTTCCGACACTCGTATCGATCGGTTCAAAACCGAGATCTCCGGGTGTAAAATAGAACTTTTCATAAAATCCCGGATCATCTGGTATGTGCATTTTCCGGTATTTGCCCGCCACCGATCCATCTTTTTCAAACACAACCGCTGTATTGTGGTAGAGCCCGGGGGCACGCTGCTCAAAGAGTGACGTCACAAGTACGATATTTGCTTTTTTGGCTATTTCTCCCCAGAACCGTACATCATCCTCAAAATTTTGCGCCAGCTTGAAGTGCTCTGTATCTTCCGTGATGCAAAAGTAGTGACTCTGATGCAACTCTTGAAGCACAACCAGATCCGCACCTGCCTCAGCCGCTTTTTCGATCTTATCCACCGTTTCGGCTACGGTTTTTTCCTGGTCTCCCGCATACGCCTGCTGCACCAGCCCCACTCTCATATCAGAACCTCATCCAGTGCTCTTTGCACTTTAAATGCCTGAAAATGTGCACCCACATCATGACAACGCACGATCGATGCTCCCTCTTGCACCGCTTTGAGATGCAGTGCCAGCGTTCCGGGCAGACGCTCCTCCACACTTGAGGGAACAATCCTGTCGATCATGCTTTTACGACTGGCTCCGATCAGAAGAGGTTTACCGAAATGGAGAAAGTGCGCCATATGGCGTATCAGCATCAGATTGTCTTCGAGCCGTTTGCCAAACCCGATCCCTGGATCGAGTATGATATCATCTATACCAAACTTCTCCGCTTTTTCAAGCCGCTCATGAAAGAAATGGTCGATATCACTTATCACATGGCTGTAATGTGGATTATCCTGCATATTTTCCGGACGGTTTTGCATATGCATGATGACCACTGCGGCGTTGTGATCCGTTGCCAGCTGACAGACAGCATCATTTTCCAGACCGGTGATATCATTGACGATCGAAAACCCGTGCGCGAGCGCATAGGCAATCGGTTCAGGCGCATAACTGTCGATACTGAAGCGAACCTTTTCATGAAGCTTCTCCGCTGCGATCAGATCGACAATCGGCTTGAGACGGGACAACTCTTCCGCTTCATCCACAGGCAAACTTCCCGGTCGTGACGAAACAGCACCGATATCGATGATATCCGCACCCTCTTCTATCATCTTGCGTATCATGCCGAGGGCATCACGTCCCCGGAAACGACTACCGCTGTAGAAACTATCATCGTTGGCATTGACCACACCCATGATCTTCGGCATACTCTTTTTTACCGGTCGATGCTCCCGAAGCATATCGGATAGCGCTTTGAGTCCAAAAGGCTGCACACGCTCTTTTCGGATCAACATTTTACGCTGTTTCTCACTGACGATCAGCAAGGCATCGACGTGGGTATCTTTACAGAGAATCGTATCCTTCTCCACTGCCAGTTCTGCACCAATCGAGAGCGCATCCTGTTTGAGGATATTTGCTGCGGGCGTACGCAGTTTTTCGATATAAAAAAGATGCCGCTCCATTTTGTCCTGCATGATCTTCGCACCCGCTTTAGTGGAACCGATCTTATCCAGCAGACCTTTTGCATCGGTTGTGGCATCTAGTCTGATAATCTTCATGAACGTCTCATTTTTGCAGCATAGATTTCAAGCAAAAGCATTGCAAGCAACGGCTGTGGTCGGCTATTCAGCTCCGCGAGTTCCAGTGCTGTCTCAAAACGCTCCAACTCCTGCTCTTTCATCCTGAGCCCCTGCGTAACAAGGCTTTCATGAAGCAGCTGTTCGATCACTGTTTTACATAGATCTTTTTTGATATTTTGATGTTTTTTCAAAAAAAGAAAGATCGACTCCAGATCCAGCCTGGCGATATCGATATCCAACTCCGTTTCAGGCTTTTGTGCTTTCAAAACCTCTGCCTTCATACGGGAACGGATCGTAGGCAGCAAAGCATTTTTGGAACGGGTAATGATCGTAAAAACGATATTTCGCGGAGGCTCTTCCAGCAGTTTCAACAGTGCATTTTGTGCATATATGTTGTAAGAGGTAGCACAAAGGAGTATCCCCTTTTCCCGCTCTTCGGCAATATACGCTTCGCGTATGACAGCTGCCGCGTGTTCCACTTTAAACTCATCCTCGATAAATGTCTTGACAATCGGGGTTGTCAACCGGGAGAGCACGTACGATCTGGCATACTCCAGATC
>QNZT01000176.1 GCA_003978455.1 Sulfurospirillum sp. | reverse complement strand
AACTCCATTGAAACGGTCATGAATGCCCATAAACTGGATGCAATGATCGCTATTCCGAACTGTGACAAGATCGTTCCGGGAATGATCATGGGCGCATTGCGTGTCAATGTACCCACTGTCTTTGTTTCCGGCGGCCCTATGGCTGCAGGACACATGGAAGACGGTACGCCGATCGACCTTGCAACTGTTTTTGAAGGTGTCGGTGAATTTGAAGCCGGAGAGATCACGGAAGAGAAACTGACAGAGATGGAGTGTAATGCCTGTCCAAGCGGAGGGTCGTGTTCAGGAATGTTCACTGCAAACTCTATGAATACGCTTATGGAAGCAATGGGGATCGCTCTGCCTGGTAACGGAACCATTTTGGCACTGACACCTGAGCGAACAGAACTTTACAAGAAAGCGGCAAGACGTATTTGTGAAATTGCAAAAATGGAAGCCTCTGAGCAGGAGAAGTACAGAACAAGAAACATCCTCAATGAAAATGCCGTACGTAACGCATTCGCTGTTGACATGGCAATGGGTGGTTCTTCAAACACAGTACTGCATATGCTTGCCATTGCAAAAGAGGCAGAGGTAGAGTTTAATCTAAAAGACATCAATGCCATATCCAAAAGAGTGTCACACATTGCCAAAATATCTCCATCGTTGACAACCGTACACATGGAAGACATCAATACAGCAGGCGGAGTTAATGCGGTCATGCATGAAATGATGAAGCGTGGTGATGATATTCTTCTTGACAATCTCTCCGTCAGCGGAGAAACGCTTTACGAAAAAGTCAAAAGTGCAAAGATCCTCGATACGAACATTATCCATACCATAGACAACCCCTACTCGGAAGTGGGAGGACTGGCGATTCTCTATGGTAACCTGGCTGAACAGGGTGCCGTCATTAAAACTGCAGGTATTACCGGAGAGAGAGTCTTTACGGGAACTGCAATCTGTTTCAACTCACAGGATGAGGCGATTGAAGGTATTTTGGCAGGAAAAGTCAAAGCGGGAAATGTCGTGGTCATTCGTTATGAAGGTCCAAGAGGTGGTCCAGGGATGCAGGAGATGTTAAGTCCGACAAGCCTCATTATGGGAATGGGTCTTGGTGATTCTGTTGCCCTCATTACCGATGGTAGATTTTCAGGAGCAACCAGAGGTGCCAGCATCGGTCATGTCAGTCCAGAAGCTGCAGAAGGCGGGCTTATAGGCCTTCTTGAGGATGGAGATGAGATACATATTGATGTAGACCAGTATATCCTGCAAGCCAACCTCAGCGATGAAGTCATTGCCCAGAGAAGAGCGAATTTTAAACCGATCGTGAAACCACTCAAAAGCAAATGGTTAAGACAATACAGAGCGCTGGTAACCAATGCGAGTAATGGTGCGGTTTTAGAAGCGGAATAAAGCGCTTCTTTCTCAGGATTGGTGGAGTTACGAAAATTTTACACTTTTGATTAGTGCTGTGAAGCACAGCACCCTACGGAAGTCAGGGCTGATATAGAAGTTATTTTACTGTAGGGTGTTGTGCCCTCACAACACCGAAAATAAGAATTGACGTAATGAAAAAATTGGATTAGAGGGAGAGACATACTCTCCAAGAAGGTAAGGTATATTTACCTTAAGAAGCGACTCTTCTTGCCACTTTATAACGCTTGCTATAGAAAGGCTTGCTCAATGAAGTGATGATCACTTTTTTCTTTGCAGAACTTGCATGGATAAATTTGTTATGTCCAATATAGATACCTACATGGTTTACATATCCCCTATGTTTTTTAGAAGTATCAAAGAAGATGAGATCTCCCGGCTTCAGATTCTTTCTGCTGACATATTTTCCATATTTGGACTGTTCTATAGCTCTTCTTGGGATCTTGATACCATTTTTCTTACAAACATAGGTAGTAAGCCCGGAACAGTCAAAGGTATTTTTCTGACCAACGGCACCCCATACATATCTACGTCCCAATTTGTTTTTGGCAAGCTGGATCATTTTCAATGATTTTTTACTTCCTTTTCCGGAGAAGAGAATATCATTAAGCGAGAATTTCGTGCTCTTTTTGGAGTTTGCTTTTTTAAACTTTACACTTTTAAGTGCAGAAGCCAATCGCTTCTCCTGTCTTTTGGTTGATTTTGCTACTTTTTTGGTATGTTTCTTCTTTTTTGCTACTTTAATATTTTTTTTCTTTTTTACAGTAGTATGTTTTGTAGGTACTTTTAACACTTTCCCCAATTTAAGTGCATGCTCTTTTTTAATACCATTTGCTTTTTTAATGGCTTCTACTGTCGTATGATTCTTCAGTGCTATTTCGTAAAGAGTATCCCCTTTTTTAACCGTGTGTTTAACGATTTTTGTGGCTGCATTTCCCGATACAGTCAGTAACGACACTAAGATTAGTAGTTTGTAAAACCTTTTCAATGAATCCCCTTTTTAAGTTTGGTATTGGACAGATTATAAATCCATACTAAATAATATATAAATCATTGTATCAACAATCATCTTAATCAAAAATAAAAGTTTGATTGATTGATCTGTTTGATACGCTATAGTACAGTTTTAAAATTTGCCGGTTTGAGAAGGAAATATTACTTACGCAGTAATCTTGCATAAACATTGACAATCTGGCGATCTTAAAATAAAGACCCATGACTTTCTGTCCCTGCTTCACAACAGGTTTAGCTTTTCAACATCTCGGCAATATGATATCAAATTGCTCTTAAATTAAAATAAAAGTAAAAGTGTCATATTTGTTTAGCTTTTAATTCTTTTTTAATTTCATCTGCAACTCTAAAAGCATTGGCATAGATGGTCCAGGTATAGGGTACCGAGCCTCCTGTGGGCATGAAAGAGGCATCTGCAACAAAGAGGTTAGGAACATCATGTGCCTGGCATCTTTTGTTGAGAACCGAAGTTTTAGGGTCATTTCCAAAACGGCATCCTCCCGCCACAAGGTTTTGAGGCGGAGCAGAAGAGACAGAGGAGTAGATGTTTTTTGCCCCCATCTCTTCGAGGATCTTTTCACACTTCTTGGCAATATAGTTTCCCACCTTAAGGTCGTGAGGGTGTCCCTCAACCCGTAATTTTCCTACAGGCATACCGTATTTGTCTTTGTGTGTGTTATCGAGAGAGACAAAGCAGTTGTCATGAGGAAG
>QNZT01000129.1 GCA_003978455.1 Sulfurospirillum sp. | reverse complement strand
TGCCGCTCATCTCAGATGAATTACAGATAAGCAAAGCGATGATGAGTAATACACTCACCGTCTACTTTGTGGTCTTTGCCCTCTTTACACTGGTCGCCGGTATGCTTTCCGATGCTTACGGACGCAAACGCATCCTGATGAGCGGTATGTTCTTCTTTATGCTGGGGGCTTCGGTCTGTGCGCTTTCAGAGAGTTACGAAATGCTGATGTTCGGACGTGTCATCCAGGCTTTTGGCGCTTCGATGGTTCCGGGTACCCTGATGGCAATGATACGTGATGCCTGCAAAGATATCCGCGTGGTTTCGCTCATGGGGTGGCTGACTGTATTGAGCGGACTTTTTCTGGTGGCTGCACCGATCATCGGTGGGGTACTGACACACTTTTTTGGCTGGAGTTCCAACTTTTGGTTTTTGAGTCTTTTTACTTTTATGGTGTTGACCTTAACGCTTTTTCGCATGGAGGAGACCCATCCCCGCCATGCACGTATACCACTCAATATCAAGGAGACCCTGAAAATTTCAGGTACCATGTTGACAAGCCCCTCTTTCATTCTGGTACTTTCTCCCGTGATTGTTTTTTATGCCATACAGGGTGCTTTTCTGGCAGCGGGTCCTTTCATTCTGATGGGTGAGTATGGTTTGGACCCGGTACTTTTTGGCATCTCCAACCTTAACATTGTCATTGGACTCTTTTCCGGTCGTTATTTGGGAATGTACCTTTTGAAAAAGTATGACAGTAGGGCAGTGTACCGTTACGGTGCTTACCTGGCGCTCTTTGTCGTCTTTCTTTTTATACTGATCGCATTTGGGTATATTGGCGGTCTTTGGCCTTTCCTTGTTGTTGCAGGTATCTTTGCTGTGGTCTTTGGAATGATGGCACCACTTGGCATGAAAACCTCTTTGACTGCTTTTCGCTCTGTCTCGGGTATGGCAGCAGCGATACAGAGCAGTACCCTCTTTGCCGCATCGGCTCTGGGGTCAGCAGCCGTTGGAATACTCATTCACCATTTTGAGAAGCTTTTTTCAGTGGAGAATATTTTTACATTTCTTGCAGCAGTGCTTTGTCTCATCGCTGCACTATTTGCAATGAAGGGGCAAGCCCTTTTGGCTTCTGAAACTGAATAAGTATTCATATTATCTTCTTTCCTCACTATCAATCCACAATTTAGTGTTAATATCCCATCTTGATTCGATAAAAAAGGAGAAAGATGTAAGTGTGCTTCATAAAGCATAGCGTCATCTTTTAAACAACATTAGATAAAGGAACAGAAATGAACATGACAAAAAAAATTCTTGCAATGGCTGTATTGGCCGCATCTATGAGTGTATCGGCATCAGCAGCGATGCAGGCACAAGGGCAGTGTAAACTGAAAAATCTCGCAGCAGATAAAGTACTTTACCATGGTGCGTGTACGATCAGACAGAGTGAAAGCGGTAAGAACACTGTTTATGAAATCAAAATGGGAGCAGGTGAATCTTTCCTCTTCGCTGGTCATGGAAGTCAGTGGATGCATGGGGCTGACAAGGTTAAATTTACAGACCTTGGTGGCGGTGCCATTTTTGTTTGGGACAAATTTTCTCTTTCTGCAGTTGCCAGATAAAAAAGGGTAAAAAAGATGAAAAAAATTCTACTTATTCCTATTGTCGGACTTGCAATGCTCGGCTTTTCAGGATGTTCGGATGTAGCAGCACCTTCAACCCAGTCACCGGCTAAGTACGCATACGGATCATGTAAATTGACAAACCTTGCGGCAAATACAGTCCTTTACAATGGAGGATGTAGCATTAGACAAACCAGAAGCGGTGCCAATGATGTCATTGAAGTCAAAATGGGCAACAGCCAGTCCTTTGTCTTTGCTGGGAATGGAAGCAACTGGATGCATGGTTCCGATAGAGTCAAATACACAGATCTTGGTAGAGGTGCTATCTTCGCCTGGGACAGATTTACACTTGCTGTAGCAGCTGATTATTAAATTTAAAGGATGCTATAGATGATAAGAAGTCTAATAGGAACGGCCTTGACCGTGGTAGTTATCGTAGTTGTATTACGATGGATGGGTGTATTGTAAAACGATAGATTTGAACCAAAAAGGATCACTATGAGAACAAAACTTTATGCAGCGGCACTCGGACTTGTGCTGCTTGGAATGCCGGCTGTGGCAAAAGACAAGATTACAACACATCAGGTACATTTTCAAAAAGGTACAAGCAGTGCGACTATGAAGGGGAGTGTCAAAGGGTATGACACTGTTCTTTATAAACTGGGTGCAAAGGCGGGGCAGACAATGCGTGTAAGCATTGACTCAAAACATGCCAATTTCAATGTGTATGCACCAGGAAAAGGTATGGGTGACCAGGCTCTCTTTCTTGGAGAACCTGGTATTCCCTATGTTGGAAAACTTCCGGCAGACGGAACCTACACGATTTCGGTATATCTAATGCGTAATGAAGCAAGAAGAGGTACCACTGCACCTTTTACACTTCATGCAGAGGTTAAATGATAGATGAATAATCTTATTCTCAAATATGCGCTGATAGGGGCGGTATTGACACCTGTAGGTGTTTTTCTTGCCGGTCTGATCGGAATGAATATGGCAATGGGATATCTCTCTGCCGCCATAGCCGGTGTTGTTGGCGGTGCTATGGGTGGTTGGCTGCGTCAAAGAGCAGGCAAAAATGATTAGCAGACCCCAGTAATGAAAACAGACTCCCAATCCATTCCCCGTACAAGACAGATCATCTTAGGCCTGCTCTTTCTTCTTTCTCTCTACTGGGCAGTGCCAAAACTGATACACTACTATACAGACTACCCTCAGGCGATGTTTCTGGCACTTCTCTTTGCTGCTCTGGTTTATATACCGACACTGCTTTATCTTTTATGGATGATGAAAGGCAGAGCGTACTGGCAAGCTGCCTTTTGGGTGATTCCTCTATCGGTACTGCTCTATTTTGGCATTATGACTTCGGTAACCAACGGATGGTTTCGCAGCCTTGGCATACCCGAATACCTTTTTGCAGGAATTTCCGAAGAGAGTTGGAAGATCATGCCTCTGATCATAGGTCTGCAGACAGGTTTTTTGAGACTTAAAAGCGTCCGTGAGGGTATTTTTTACGGTGCGTTGGGAGGCTTTGGCTTCGCACTGCTGGAGATGGCCGCCTACTT
>QNZT01000064.1 GCA_003978455.1 Sulfurospirillum sp. | reverse complement strand
AAATGCGTGTAGTCTGTGTGTACCGCAAACATCTGTTTCCGATTGGCATTAACTTTTTTCGCTATAATCGCAAAAAACATACGGAGCATATACCATCAGACCTCTGACGCAAACACGGCTTATCCTCTATACTATACTTTTTTTACTCCTCTTTGACAACTACGCTTTTTTTAAAAACACACTTGCAGTCTATCCACTCAACAGTGAAAATTTCGGTTTTCTGATTTCGCTGGGGGTCGTGGTATTTGCGGTCAATCTGCTCCTTTTTACGCTACTGAGTTCCCGTTATACCACTAAACCGGTACTGATCGCTGTGCTGATCGTCTCCTCTCTGACTGCCTACTTTATGAACAGTTACCATGTTGTGATCGACGCCGATATGATCCGAAATGTCCTCCAGACCAATCTCAGGGAATCCGCCGATCTGCTGACACTGAAACAGGTACTCTATCTTCTTTTTCTCGGTCTCCTGCCTGCATATCTGGTCTATAAAGCACCCGTCCGATACAGAAGTCTGAAAAAAGAAGTAGCGGCAAAAATGAAAACGATCCTCCTCTCACTCCTGCTCATCGGGGGATCGCTCTTTTTATTCAGCAAGCACTACACCTCCTTTTTGCGTGAACACAAACCCCTGCGCTACAGCGTCAATCCTACCTACTGGATCTACTCCATCGGCAAATATATCGATGCGACATTCGACAGCGGCAAAACCACACTCCGTGCTATCGGAACCGATGCTGTCGTAACAGAAGAGGCAAACAGCAGCAGAAAACTGGTCATCATGGTTGTGGGCGAGGCGGCGAGAGCAGACCACTTTTCCCTCAACGGTTACGGCAGAGAGACCAATCCGCTGCTCAAAAAAGCGCACGTCATCGACTTTAGCCATCTCTCCTCCTGCGGCACTTCGACAGCGGAATCGGTACCCTGTATGTTCTCCATCTTCAATCGCAATAACTACAGCTATAAAAAGGGGATCTCCACCGAAAACGTACTCGATCTCCTCAAACACACCGGAAAAGTAGCACTGCTGTGGCGGGACAACAACTCCGACAGCAAAGGCGTCGCTGTGCGTATCCCCTATCAGGACTTCAAAACACCCGAAAACAATCCGGTTTGCAACCACGGCGAGTGCCGGGATGAAGGGATGCTGGCGGGGCTGGATCGCTTTATCAAAAAGCATCAGGATAAAGATATAATGATCGTCCTGCACCAGATGGGCAACCACGGACCGGCATACTACAAACGCTACCCGAAATCTTTTGAGAAATTCAAACCCGTCTGCAAAACAAGCCAGCTTGAGCAGTGCACACAACAAGAGATCACCAACGCCTACGACAATGCTCTCTTATACACGGACTATTTTCTGAGTAAAACGATCGATTTTCTGAAAAGATACGACAACACCCGCCAAAACTGCCATGCTCTACATCAGCGACCACGGCGAGAGTCTCGGTGAAAACGGCGTCTATCTGCACGGACTCCCCTACTTCATGGCTCCCGACGCCCAGACACACGTCGGCGCACTCCTGTGGCTGGGAGAGAAGATGCGCAGAAAACTTGACGTGCAAAAGATCATGAAAGAGAGCGACAAAAGCTACTCACAGGACAATCTTTTTCACACCCTGCTGGGATTTTTCGGAGTCAAAACAAAGGTTTACAAGAGGGAGATGGATATATTGCACGATGAGTGATCAAACGATCTGCACCTCATTTTCAAGCGCTATGCCAAACTCCTCAAAAACGTTTCTTTTCGCTTCTTCCAGCAAAGAGAGCGCATCTTCAAACGTCGCTTTGCCGAGATTGACCAGGAAGTTGGCGTGTACGTCGCTGAAGGCGGCATCGCCGATGCGGTACCCTTTCATCCCCACCGCTTCGATGAGCCGTCCGGCGTAGTCTCCGGGAGGGTTTTTAAACGCAGAGCCGGGACTGGGGTCTGTTGGCTGGTTGGCACGCATTTTGGTAAAAAGGGCGAGTTTTTGCGGATCGAACCCCTCCTCCACTTCAAAAACCGCTTCGTAGATGATGTCGTCGATATCGGTGAAACGGTATCCGTAGTCGATCTCCGCTTTGGAGATATACCCTCCGGAGGTTTTGATTTTGACCAGATGGTTGAAGATCTCATCCTCTTTCATTCCCGCGTTCATGAAGATCAGACCGCCGAGTGTTCCGGGGAGCTTGCCGAGGTACTCGAAGTTTTTGATATTGTGCTTTTTGACAAAGGAGAAGATACGCCCGCTTTTGGTTGCACCGCCGATCGTCAGACGCGCTCCCTCCAGCCGTATATAGTCGAACTTTTTGGAGAGCATCACCAGCGAACGGGGATGGGGTGAAACCAGCAGATTGTTCGCCCCGCCGATGATGAAGGCATCTTCCGGCAATGAAACCGGCGCGTCGATAAGCGTCACATCGACCACCGGACCGATCTTGATGGAGCTATAGCGGGAGAAGTCGATCTTTCGGGTCATCAGAAGATAAAGGAGGGGATCATATTGAGCAGTTTGGTGGTAAACTCGATCATCATATTCATCATCCATGGCATCATGAAGACGATGATACCGACAACGATCAGGATTTTGGGTACAAAAGAGAGGGTCATCTCATTGATCTGTGTTGTCGCCTGAAAGATAGAGATCACAAGCCCTGCGATCAACCCGCCCATCAGCATCGGCAAAGAGAGGTACAGTGCAAGTTTGAAAGTCTCTACACCCAGACCGATCAGTTTCGCTTCCATTTAGATTCCTGCTTCTTTTTTTGAAATTATAGCGATTTTAGACTTTGTGACATCAGAGAGAAATATATTCCACAAAATAATCTGCTAAAATTACATATAAGTCACAAAAGGGTTGTTTATATGAAGATCGGTCTATTTATCCCCTGTTTTATGAATGAACTCTACCCCGATGTCTGTATGGCTACATTGCGTCTGTTGCAAAATCTCGGTCTGGATGTGGAGTATCCTCTCGATCAGACGTGTTGCGGACAGCCGGTTGCAAACAGTGGGTGTGCTCAGGATGTGCAGGTTTTAGCGTATCGTTTTGTGGATATTTTTCAAAAGTATGACTATATCGTCGCACCGAGTGCCAGTTGTGTGGTGATGGTCAAGGAGCATTACGGGGATTTTTTTGATGCTTCTGATGAAGGGTATGCAAAGGTGCAGTCATCTGTATATGAGGTGTGTGAGTTTTTGCATGATATCGTCAAACCGAAGCGTTTTGATCTCTCTTTTCCCTACAGGGTCGGGGTGCACAACTCTTGCCACGGGCAGAGGGGGCTCAATCTGGCAAGTGCGAGTGAGTTGCAGATTCCCCACTTTTCCAAGATCAAAAATCTTTTGTCGCTGATCGATGATATCACGCTGGTTGATCTGGACAGAGATGACGAGTGTTGCGGGTTTGGCGGGACTTTTAGTATCCTGGAACCCGAACTCTCCGCGGCGATGGGTAACGACAGGGTACAGGATCACCTAGACAGCGGCGCGGAGGTCATGACCGGTGCGGATATGTCATGTCTGATGCATATGGAAGGTTTGATCCGTAAAAACGGGCAAAAGCTGAAAGTGATGCATATCACCCAGATTCTGGCGGGGGAGAAAGTATGAAATCTCATGCAGATTTAGCGGCTGCGTTTGTGCAGGATCGGGAGCGTATGCACTGGCATGATAAGGCGCTTTGGTATGTACGTCAAAAACGTGATACCGCGGCACACACACTTCCCGAGTGGGAGGCGTTGCGGGAGCTTGCATCGCAGATCAAAGCCCACACTATGAGCAGACTCGATTTTTATCTTGAAGCGTTTGAAAAAGAGGCTACCCGAAACGGTGTCACCGTCCACTGGGCGAAAGATGCCAAAGAACATAATGAGATCATCTATGGCATTTTAAAAGCGCAGGGTGCTCTCAAAGTGGTCAAAAGCAAATCGATGCTCACTGAAGAGTGCGGTTTGAATCCCTATCTTGCACAAAAAGGGATCGAAGTAACCGATACAGACCTTGGTGAGCGTATCATCCAGCTCAAAGGCGATGCCCCTTCACACATCGTCCTGCCGGCGATTCACCTCAAAAAAGAGGATGTTTCCGATATCTTTCACCGTTATCTGAAGAGTCGTAAAGGCGACAGCGATCCGACCTATCTGACAGGGGTTGCCAGAGAACATTTACGCCAAAAGTTTCTGGAGGCGGATGCGGCTATCACCGGAGTCAACTTTGCGGTGAGTGAAAACGGTGCAATTGTGGTCTGCACCAATGAGGGCAACGCCGATATGGGTGTCTCTCTGGCAAAGGTGCATATCGCGTGTATGGGGATAGAGAAGATTATCCCCCGATTAAGTGATCTGGGTGTTTTTACCCGTCTTTTGGCACGAAGCGCTACCGGACAGCCGGTCACAGCGTACACGTCACACTATCGCAAACCCCGTGAAGGTGCACAGATGCACGTGGTGATCGTCGATAACGGCAGAAGTGAGATTTTACAGCGTAAAGGGTTCGATGCATCTTTACACTGCATACGCTGCGGTGCGTGTATGAATACCTGCCCGGTCTACAGAAGAAGCGGCGGACATTCGTACAGATATGTCATCCCCGGTCCTATCGGTTCGGTACTTGGATCGCTTAAAA
>QNZT01000087.1 GCA_003978455.1 Sulfurospirillum sp. | reverse complement strand
TGGTATAGATATAGAGACCGTTGATGATATAGGTCAGTGCGGAAAAGAGGATAAATTGCTTCATACGCCTGAGAAACAGATGGCGAAATGCCGGATGTTTCACTTTCTCTTTGCAACTTGCCAGAAACGAGAAGTTGTACTTCATGTTGAAGAGTATCACCAATGCAAACGGCACAATAAACAGATCAAGATAGATCAGATCCAGATCAATCTTTTTTGCTCCGAAGAGGATATAGAGCAGAAAAGCGACCCGTACTCCCAGAATGATAAACGAATGAACGATGATAAACTTCACCCGTTTTTTCGCCAGCAACGTCATTTTGTAAAATATCCAGCTCAGCAGCGCGAAAATAGAGAGGTAGATATAAAGCTGTGAAATCCCCAGATTGTGCACACCGAAAAAGAGATCGGCATACTTTCCCAGCACCGTCTGTGAGAGGATAAATAGGAGCACAAAGATCAAAATCTGCATCATCGCGTTGATCTGATCCGATATTTTATAGATTTGGTTAAAGCGCAGATAACTCACCGTCAGTCCGAACTCAAAGACAAAGATCAGCATCATGACGATATTGAATGCCGCGGAAAACCCCGCCATCGTCTCGATATTGAGTTTATAGGGGATTAGAAGGGCGATGAGATAGGTCGAAAAACTATAGACCAGATTGGAGATGAAAAACATCGTCGCTTCATTGGAGAGAACTCTTTTTACTTTGGCGAACAACCGGGATATCCTTATAAATGAGATTGATTGCATATAACTTTAAAGATAAATTATATTATTATTTACTTCAGTTATTATAAAATTTATCAGGCACACTTTTTGCTACTCTTCATGAAATAGCTTGAAAAAATATTCAGAGGGAATACTTCATGACCACAAAACTTATAGCACTATTTATCACTTCGTTTCTCTTCACATCCTGCTCTTCCATGCAGATTCAAAAGAGTAAAACATTTAAACCAGAGCCGCAAAAAACGATTGCGGTTGTCCCTTTTTACAACTACACCCAGACCCCTATGGCAGGGTACAGTGCAGCGTCTTTGGCGGGTGTCATACTCCAGAGTCACGGGTACAATGTCAACACTGAGAACCTCCGGCCCGATGCAGAGGCAGAGCTTGAGGAGAACGGCAAAAAGCGTTCGGTGCTGACCAACACTCTCAGAGAAAAAGGGTATGACTATATGCTCAGCGGCGAAGTGACCGAGTGGCGGTACAAAACAGGTATCGACGCGGAACCGGTAGCAGGGCTGACGGTGCATCTGGAGGATCTTCACAGCGGCAAAACCCTCTATAGCGCTGCCGGTAGTAAAACATCACTCGGTTCAGGCTCCCTCTCCCAAACAGCGCAGAAAATCCTGGAAGAGATTTTACCCAAGTGAGACTCCACCTTCTTCCTGAAGAGTTTTCACACAACCGGGGCATGGTGGCTCTGGCAGAGTCGGTGCTGATCTCCTTTATCTTTATCACCGCACTCTACTTTTTCAATCGTGATATCGCCATCCATCTGGACAGTTACCATGACCTTTCCCTCCTCGTGCTGGCGGTGATCACCCTCTACAACGGGACAATTTTCGGTATCGTGTCGCTCGCGGTGATGGCTGTTGGTATCTACTTTTTTACGCTGGAGTACGATCTCAAAACACTGCTCTCCTACCTCATCTTTGTACTCCTTTTTGGAGAGTTTCACTTCCATTTTAAGAGACAACGTGTATCGGACAGGGAGGAGAAGCACTATCTCAAAGCAAAGTTTCGGGAACTGAGCAACGCCTTTTTCGCGCTCAAGGTATCGCACGATCAGTTGGAAAAAGGGTATCTCCTCAAACCGGTCACCCTGCGTTCGCTCATCATCGATCTCTCGGCAAATATGCAGCGTGACGATATCTACCGTCACCTTTTTGAGACGTTTCAGGAGGCATTTTCCCTTCAGGCAGCCTGCTACTGTCGGCTCGAAGAGGAGAAGAGAGTTCATGAAACGATTCCCCTTGGAGAGAGCAGTTTCACATTCGATCCGGAGATGGAGATGGTCGCACAGTGTATCGAGACCAAAAAACCGGTCTTTCTGGCGGAGAACAAGATGGAGATGATAGAGAAAGAACCCATCCTCGCCGTCCTGCCGGTGCTCGATATCCACAACAGACTACTGGGACTTTATATCATCGAAAAGATGGACTTTCTTGAGTTCAATATGGACAACATCCTCAAGATCCAGATTCTGCTGGAGTATCTGGCACAGGAGCGCTTCTACCATCAACGCGCCAGCCATACATCCTCACTCATGAATATCGCACAGATCGACGCACGTTTTCAGTTCGAGATCGACCGTCTGCACACCATGTACCGCCGTTTCGGTGTCCACTCCGCTGTCGTACTGTTACAGACGACCAATCCCGCAGTCTCTTTGATTATGGAAAATTTCAAAACCAGCAAGATGCGTCTGCTCGATATGGTTACAACATATCAGGAAAAAGGTGCCTACTTTTTTATCTTTCTGCTACCGCTGGAGCGGGTTTCAGGTGCGGTCAGTTTCCGGCAGCGGCTGGAGCGGGAGCTGGAAGGGTTCACCGCCAAAGAGTACAGGATTCTCGTCACTGAGATCGAGAAGATAGAGACTATTCAACAGTGGATCAAGCGTTATGAAAAAACTCATTAATTTGGAACAGAGTCCCCAAAGCACTGAGTCCTTTTCAGCAAAGGGCGCTCACGCAGATAAACCGCGCTTGCATATTCTTATGATTGCAGTACTGGTCATGGCTGCCATTGCGGCGGAAGTGGTCGCGATGCGCTTTTTCCTGACAGAGAGACACGATACCGCCATCCTCCTGCTCTTTTTGCTGCTGCACGGACTCTTTGCCGTACTGATGGCATGGGGACAGAGCTACTTCATCCCTGCGCTCTACCACCCGCAAAAGCGAAAGATCACCCTCTTCCTCGCCCTGTTCAACTACATGATCCCCATACTCGGTCTGATCAGCTCATGGATGCTGCTTTTGTGGGGATTTCACAAGAGTCAGGAGATTCACATAGAAAAAGAGATCGAAGAGGTCGATATGGAGGAGCTTTCGGAGGGATTTCCCGTGGTGGAGCGTATCTTCGGAGAGGGATCGCTTCAGTCTCTTATCAAAAATGACAACGCCCCGACACATCGTAAGATCAAAGCACTGACCCTCCTGACACAGATGAAGAGCAAAGCCTCTCTCGC
>QNZT01000157.1 GCA_003978455.1 Sulfurospirillum sp. | reverse complement strand
CAAGATGCCTCTTGTCCATCGGTAGCGCTGCTTGAGAAGATCCAGCAAACTTTCCGGTGCTTCAGTATAGGAGATTGCATCGATTTCATAGTCGATCTTGTATCCTGCTTCAATCAGGCGCAGTGTCAGGTCACAATCTTCTGCGTAGGTATCATCGGTATATTTGCCGATTGACTTTACCGCATCTTTGCGGAACATACCGATCGGTCCTGGGATGATGTTGACCAGCTTGAAGAGTGCCTGACCGTTACGTACCAGATTGAGACCTTGTACGTATTCGAGTGCTTGTAGTTTTGTCCAGAGATTGTCTGTATTTGTGACATAGACAGAACCGGCTACTGCGCCGATCTTTGGATCTTGAAAATAGTCCGCCATCAGTTCGATGGCATCTTCTGAGAGTTTCGAATCGGCATCGACTGCCAGAAAGAGTTCTCCGCGGGCTTTTTCAATACCGAAGTTGAGGGCATGAGCCTTACCTGCATTTTTTTTGGTAAATGCTTTGAGTGATGTATTTCCATTGTCAAATTCCATATTTTTTGCCAGAAGGTAGGTATCGTCGCTGCTGCCGTCATCTATGACAATAATCTCATATTTGGGGTATGTTTGTGAGATGAGGCTTTCCAGAGATGCCTTGAGTACTTTTTCTTCGTTGTAGCAGGGCACCAGTACAGATACCATCGGTTTTTGTGCATCCGGCAGGATAATTTGCTCTTTTTTGATATTTTTATAAAGATTGATCAGTGAAAAAAGGAGTAAAAGAAAATAGCGCGCAACCACAATTAGTGAAAAAATAAGAATAAAAATGACACCAAGGCGTACATAGATATTCTGGTTCACCGGCAGATGGTTCAGCTGATATACACTGAGTATGGATAACGAAAGTAAAATGATAAAAAGAGCAAGAATTTTGATCATATGTTATATACCCGGAACTTCTGTGACTTCTGTGTCGTTGTTTACATAAATCAATTTTTTGTTGATATTGGTACGATCTGCGATAATCTGTTTTGCATTTTCCGGCAAAAGATTGATTAGTGTGAACAGAGCGATATTTCTCTCTTTGTCAACGGTAACAAAATCCTCTTTTCGGATAAATGCGGCAAGATTGTCGTGGTGTATGTTGGCAAGGCTTACCGTCACCACTGTATGCAATATCTGTTTTTCTTTGAGTTCATAAAGACGTTTTTGAAACTCTTGCGGTGAAACAGTTTGCTGCTCTTCAAGATAGGAGAGCGTACGAAGTTTTGTAGTGTAAAATGCCTGTTGGATAACTTGTTCGATATAATGTGTATACTCTTTGATATCGAAGTTTTTGGGAAACAGCATATCGATACCATACTCTTTGGATTCGTTTAAGTCGCTTTTGCGTATTGATTTTCGGTTTGTAATCCAAAAAATCTGTGCATAGGGAGAGAGCTTTTTTAAAATTTGTGCGATCTCTCTGGTTAAAAACTTTCTGGAGTCATTGTAGAGGATAAGGTCGGTCTCTTCGTTGAGGAGATTAGGTCTTTTTTCAAGATCTTCGAGTGTAACGGTCGTGAGTTTGATATGCGGCTGATTTTCCAGAATAGTACGGTGGAGGTATCGCATATCGTTCTGGTTGGAAATGAGACAGATAGAAGCCGACTCTTTTTGTAAAAGTCGATTATGGGTTTTCATAGTCAAGTCACACTCTCCTTTGTCATTCAGGATGACATCAAAGGAGAGATCGCGTCGGTTTTTGAAAAGTATTTCAAAGATTTTACCCGATGCGGTGAGGCTGTTGTAGGAAAAAAGAATCTTTTTATGGTGATAGCGAATCGTTTCGATAAATGAGATAATCGCCTGTTCCACGTCAGGCGTGAGATTGTTTTCAAAGAAAAGATCTATTCTGTGAAAATAGTAGAAGTCAAAAGCCGGATCTTCTGTCAGGCGATTGAGTTCGCTGGTGAAAGTTTTGATACCGTAACGACCTGAAATATCACTCCATTCATCTTTGAGGAAAAGGTACGTTGTTTTGTGATGAATCATGTCAAAGTTATTTAAATGCTGTTTGACATGATGCAAATTTGTACGTACCAGTTCCGGTTTGTTTGCCGTTATAAAAAGGGTTTTATTTGCATTTTGAAGATGCTGTTGCAACTGCATACTAAATGCAAGCGCACATTGGTTTTCCGGTGTATCTATTGTCATTACTTCGCTAAGTTGAATATTGTGTTTCATCGCACTACCACTCCTGTATAATATTGAACGTACAGTAGTCTATATCGTCTGAAGTGAAACTGCTTTGAATGCGTTCGCAATTTAATTCCATCGACCCAAGACCACTGACCCTGTAATTGCCTTTAATAACATAACTGGAGACTTTTTCCTTGTTTTTAAACGAGTATCCCTGACCGAGTTGTATCTCCAGAGAACCTTTGTCAACTGTTATTTTCGGATTATATATTAAATAGCTTGAATCATACAATGCCGCAGGTGCGTAGCAGACGTCTGTTTTACTGTTAAAGTCAACATTTTCATTTAACAGCACCCTGTGTTCAAGTCCCAGCAGTGAAAAATGATAAAACGGATACAAAAATGTAGCATAGGCGTTTATATTGCCGTCTTCGTATGCATTGACACTGAGTCCCATCTCTGTAAAGTCAAAATTGTCCATGAGAATTCGGTCGTTAAAGCCGATATGAAAGACATTTGTGCGGTTTTCTATCATACAGTTTCTGTAGTTGACAAAAGCGCCGTTTTGATAAAACAGATCGAAATAGAGATTATGGCTGCCGTAAACAGGTGACCATGTCAGTTTAGGTACCAGCGTATTGAAATCTCCGATCTCTTTGACGCCGAGTCCGAGTTCCAGAGAACCCTTTTTCATATGCAGCGCAAACCCTTTTCCTTTTACGTTTGGTTTGTTTTTAAATGTAAAGAGATATTTTTCGGTCGAGGCACTGTACCGGATACCGTTTACTGTCAGAAGGTCGGCTATTTTGAGTTGATAATCTCTGTAGCGTACTTCAGAATCACGTACATAGTCCATCTGAAACTGGAGTGTCGGTTTCGGTTTGCTCCTGGATTTTGATATATCGAGTAGTGTTTCGAGTGAAGGTTTTGTTGTATTGATGATATCGATATTGGCAAAAACATTTTTGGGATCGAGATCTTTTTTGGAACCCTCTGTCAAAACGATATCTTTATAGTAGGTTGGTTTACGTATCTCTCCCTGTGCTGTTTTGTACAACACAGCAGAGAATTTTTTCAATTCTTTGTATTTTTCCGGTT
>QNZT01000100.1 GCA_003978455.1 Sulfurospirillum sp. | reverse complement strand
GTTGAATTTATCTTTCACTCAGCGATCGAAGAGATTTATGACGAAAACAATGTTTTGAAAAAACTGAAAGTCAACCGTTTTGAACTGGTTCCCGATCCAAACGGAGGACGTGCGCAGTTGGTAAAGATCGAGGGTGAAGATTTCGAGATCGAGTGTGATTATCTGATTCCTGCTGTTTCTCAGGATGCAGATCTGAGTTATATCCCCGAAGAGTGGGAGCTTGAGCTGACAAGCTGGCGAACACTGAAAACGGATGGAAAAACATATCAGACAAGTCGTCCGGGTATATTTGCCGCGGGTGACTGTGAATATGGTCCGATGACCATCGTCAATGCTGTAGGTCAGGCAAAGCGTGCAGCTTCGGTGATGAGTCGTTATGTCCATGACGGGAAACTGACACTGCTTGATGAGGAGATCATGGAAGATCATCTTCGTGCACTGAGGGTCTATGACAAAAACGAAAAAGTCAAAGGCTGGGTTGCCGGGCTTCCGAGAGAAGTGAGTGAAAAACTCGATGTAGAGACACGTAAACATTCACAAGAAGAGGTCAATTTCGGATTTACCCATGAGCAGGCGATCAACGAGGCTAGCAGGTGTATGCGATGTTATTATATAGCGATGGTGGCGGTGTGATATGGTAAAAACAGAGAGTGTAACAACAATCGATCTTGAGATTGACGGTAAAAAAGTCACTGCCTATAAAGATGAGACGATACTTCAGGTAGCCAGACGTCACGGGGTTTATATCCCGACCATGTGCTATCTCTCGAAATTGAAGCCGATCGCTTCATGTCGTTTGTGTATTGTTGATATAGAGGGGATGGAAGATCCTGTTCTGAGTTGTCAGGAGAGGGTGGTTGAAGGATTGAAAGTGACCACACAGTCAAAATCCCTCTACGATCAGAGACAAAACATCATGAAGCTGTACGATGTCAATCACCCGCTTCAGTGCGGTGTCTGTCCAAAGTCCGGTGAGTGTGATCTTCAGAACAAGACGATGGAGTTCAATGTCAACGAACAGGACTTTTCGGCTCAGGAGCACGAACGACCGATGGAGGATTGGGGCAATATTTCATACGATCCCTATCTATGTATCTTGTGTGAAAGGTGTGTGCGTGTTTGCAATGAAATAATCGGCGACGATGCACTGCAAATCAAACCGGGCGGATACAACTCGATCATCATCAATACCAAAAAAGATGATCCGAATGTTGACTGGGGTGAGTGTGCCGCTGTTTGTCCGGTTGGTGCGCTTTCTGACAGAGACTTCAAATACTTCACCAATTCATGGGAATTGACCAAAGTGCCGGCCGCATGTGTCCACTCAAGTCTTGCCAACCTGATCTACTATGAAGTGAAAAGAGACGAGATCTACCGTGTCCGCAATGAGTATGAATTTGACACGATGGCAGGTGTTTGCCGTTATGGGTATGACTTTGAAAACAGAGGTTCCAACTCTGATGAAGATATGCAAAGGGCGGTAGCAGCGTTTCAAAAAGCAGATACCATCAAGTTTAACGCTATCATCACCAATGAAGAGGCGTTGATCCTGCAGAAACTCAAAGAGTTGCACGGATATAAGCTGATCAATGAAGAGGCGAGAAACTATCAGAAGTTTTTAAAGGCATTTGCAAGCACCAGAGGAAAGGCGCTTTACAGCGGAAACGCACAGTCTGTTCTGGAGAGTGATTATATTGTTATATTCGGTACACGTATCGCCAGTGACATACCGGGACTTAAGTTTAAAGTCAATCAGGCATCCAAAAAGCGTTCCGCCGAAGTGATCTACATGCATCCTCTGGAAGATGATTCAATCAAAACGCTTGTGACCCAGTTTGTCAAGTATGAAGCGGGAACGGAAGAGAGTGTTCTGGCACTTTTTGCGAAAGCCTTTTTGGAAAAAGAGAGACTGCCGGATGATCTTGCTTCGTTTTTTGCATCTTTGGATGAAGGGTATATCAGTGCAGAGAGCAATGTCGGGGAAGAAGAGATCGCAAAGATGCTCAAGAAAACCAGACGCAAGAAATCATATACGCTGATCGCGGGTGCAGATCTGTATGCACATCCGCAGGCGGAAAATATTGCCAGACTTCTGGGTGTGATCGAGAAGTACAGCGATTTTGACGTAGTGATCGTACCGCCGTCGGTCAATACACTCGGCGTGTCACTGATCTGTGACCTGGACGATGAAGCGGGCTCCTATGTGATCGGTTACAATGAAAAGGCTGATTTTGTATTGAGCGCGATCGAGGATCAGGGCGATGTCAATATGCCGGCACTGAATCAGCAGGAGGGAACCTTCACCAACCTGAATAAATCAGTTGTTCCTACAAATGTAGCAGTCGGTTTTGACGGTTTCTGTCTCAACGATATCGCAAACAATCTGGGCTTGAACAAGCGCTATACGATCGACTATACACCGATGCTTCCGACAGATAAGGGGTATCAGGCTGAAGCATTTGATCAACTTCCATGCTTCTTTGACAATGACGGAACTGAGGTTCGCGGCTATGGACTTCATGAAACAGAGACAGCATGTACGGGCAAACTCTCTGAAGTGGAAGAGCTTGAGAGTTATGACGGAACAGTAGTGTATGTATGCAATCCAAACAGCCAGAAAAACGTTTTTACAAATCTGTGTACACATCTGCCCAAAGACGGGGAGATCAGAGGTTCAGAGCAGTTTGCTACAGCAGCGAAAATCAAAGACGGCGACACTATTGAGATAGAGGTTGCAGGAGAAAATATCCGTAAAGCATTTAAACTCGATAAAACACTGAAGGGTACGATAGCACTGATGCCGGTATTTGATCTTGGTTTTGCAGGAGAGGAAATCAGTGTGAAATATAGATTTAATAAAGCGAAAATAAGACAGGTGAATACATGAGTGAAATAACAGTTAAAATTAACGGTATTGATTACAAGGCAAAAGAGGGTGAGTTCCTTCTGAATATAGCCAGACGAGAGGGTGTATTTATCCCTGCTATCTGTTATCAGACAGGATGTTCACCGACGTTGGCGTGCAGGCTTTGTATTGTTGAAGCTGACGGTAAACGTGTGTATGCCTGTAATGCCAAAGCCAAAGATGGTATGGATATCGTCACGGACAATGACGAAATAGCACAAGAGAGAGAGGCTATCATGCAGGTGTATGATGTTAACCATCCTCTTCAATGCGGTGTCTGTGATCAGAGCGGTGAGTGTGAGTTGCAGGATTATACGCTTTACATGAATGTCAACGAACAGAAATATGCTATCCCCGATA
>QNZT01000163.1 GCA_003978455.1 Sulfurospirillum sp. | reverse complement strand
AAGATGGTCTCTGTTTTGAATCTGCTCAATGAGATCACCGCGCGTTTGACGGCTATCTTGCAGGAGTCTCATGAATCGCTTCAGGCTGCCAGAAAATATTATGCGATCTATCTGTTGTCCATGGATCTGACGGTACATATCTATCAGCAGTATATCGACAAAGTGGACAAGACCTATCTCCCCAGATTAACGAAAATCATCGATGAAACCAAATCGCTACTGATAGAAAGCAAGCACTTCATGAAGAGTGCCAACGAACAGAGAGGAAAGATCTATCGGCAAAATATCAGGGCGCAGGAGATGACACTGAAAGCGGCGGATCTCTACCGGAAAAATCTGATCAGGCAAAAGCAGAAGATCGCAAAAGCACGGAAGATTGCCCAAAAAAACTTGCTTCTGGCGAGAAATACTTATAAAACAGTCTCTCTGAGCAGTGAGCTTTATGCCATCATGAAAGAGAATGAAAATCTCTTTTCAAAGTTGATGACTGTTCAGACTCCGGAACTGATCCCTTTTCAAAATCTTGAATTGCAGCGGAAATATAACGAAATCACGGCAAAGATACTGCGGGAAGATGAAGAGTAGCGTTGAAGGTGTCTTTATAGTGTCGCGATCACTTTTTTTGCCAGTTCCAGCGCTTTGGAGCGGTGGGAGAGTCTCTCTTTGATCTCATGATCGAGTTCTCCGAGTGTCTGTTCGTACCCTTCGGGGATGAACATCGGGTCGTAGCCAAACCCCTTCTCGCCTCTGGCTTCGGCGATGACATCTCCGTGCATCCAGCCGTGTACCGTAAAGTCGCCTTTGTCGGTGACGATCGCCATGGCGGCGGTATAGTAGGCGGGGGTTCGGGAGAGTTCTGCTGTTTTGAGTGCATCGATCAGTTTATAGAGGTTCTCTTTGTCTGAAGCACCCTCTCCGGCATAACGCGCACTGTAGATGCCTGGTATATTTCCCAGTGCCGGGACGGTGATACCGCTGTCGTCGGCGAGTACGATGAACCTTTCACTGAGTTTGGGTGCGATTTTCTCATAGACGGCTTGGGCTTTGATGAGGGCGTTTTCCTGAAAGCTGCCGCCATCTTCGACGACGTCAAATTTTTCGATGATATCGGAGTAGGGGAGTACTTCATGATCTGTGCAGTATGATGCGATCTCTCTGATCTTGCCTTTGTTGCCGCTTGCGAGGATTATTTTCATTTTCAACCTTGTTTTATTGTAATAGGACTATAATTGTCTAATATATTGTATTTGTCATTCATGGAGATATCTTCATGAACAACAGATGATTTATAAATTTCATTTGATTAGGTTATGGTTAATCATATGGGAATATGATTACAAATATTATATCAAAAAAAGGGGATTTGATGATTAAATCGGTTTTACCGTTGAGTCTGATTATAGCGCTTCGTTTTTTCGGGCTTTTTATCGTACTTTCGGTGCTTTCGGGTTATGCTAAAGATTTGCCGGGCGGTAGTGCGTTTCTGGCGGGTATCGCGTTGGGCGGCTATGCGCTGACGCAAGCGGTGCTCCAGGTGCCGTTTGGGGTGCTCAGTGACAGGATAGGGCGTAAAAAGACCCTTCTGATCGGGCTTTTGATTTTCGCGGCAGGTTCTGCGATCGCGGCGATGGCGGACAATATATATATCCTGCTGGTCGGGCGCTTTTTACAGGGTGCAGGTGCGATCGGTTCTGTTGTGACGGCGATGATCGCCGATCATGTTCGTGAAGATCAGAGAGCACACGCGATGGCGATCATGGGTATGGTTATCGCGATGAGTTTTGCGGCGGCAATGATTTTGGGACCGATTATAGCGGGGTATTTTTCTGTAAGTGCACTCTTCTGGCTGACCTGTGCACTGGCGTTGACAGCACTGCTGATCCTTTTTACCGCCGTGCCCGAACCGCCGAAGATCGTACACCACTACTCCGAAGAAGAAGCGCAGATCAAGCACGTTTTTAAAGACAAAGACTTGGTGCGTATGTATATCACATTTCTGTTTCATAGCTCCACGATGGCGATCGCCTTTTTTATCATCCCGATTCTCATGAAGAACAAGTTCGATATGACGACGATGGATTACTGGAAAGTCTATCTGCCTGCGGTCGTTTTAGGTATTCTGGCGATGGGACCAGCCGCGGTATTTGGCGAAAAGTACAGCAAAGGCAAAGAGGTTTTTCTGATCTCTATCGGCTTTATCATGCTTTCGTTCGTGTTGATGGGCTATGCAAACAGCTTTATCTGGTTTGCCGTCGGTGTTTCTGCATTTTTTATCGGGTTCAATATGTTCGAGCCGCTGTTGCAGTCCTTTGTCTCCAAGTTTGCCAAAGTGCATCAAAAGGGTGCGGCACTGGGTGTGGCAAATACTTTTGCCTATGTGGGGATTTTCCTTGGCGGTGCCATCGGCGGTTGGCTCTATCAGCATTACAGTGAAAAGGGTGTAGCGATTTTTGTACTGGTTGTGGCACTTTTCTGGATCTACTGGATCGTCGGTATGCGCAATCCGGGACTGCGCAAAAACCTCTTTTTGCCGATGGACAAATATGACCGTGAAAAAGTCCCTATGCTCAAAACCACCAAAGGGGTGAGTGATTTTTATATCAACGAAACCGAAGAGACGATTGTTGTCAAGTACGATGATGAAACCATCGAAGAGGATGACCTCAGAAAGATGCTTTTGAAATAGGTGCTATACCTTACACTCTTTACCGCTTCACTGCTGGCAGCGACACTGCTGCCCGGCGGCAGTGAAGCGCTTCTGCTTTACGACCTCTCACAAACCGATCAGATTTTTCCTCTCTTTTTAGCCGCTACACTGGGCAATACGGCAGGATCTGCGGTCAACTATCTGCTGGGCAAAAAAGGGGTAACTTATCTGACAGAAAAAGGGTATGCTTCTCATGAAGTACTGGTGCGGGCACACACACTGTTTGAGAGGTACGGCGCCTGGGCACTGCTGCTTTCATGGATGCCGGTGATCGGCGATCCTATAACCCTGATCGCCGGTGTGGCAAGGTATGCGTTTTTTAAATTTTTGCTTTGGGTGCTGATCGCCAAAGGGGTGCGTTACGGGGTGGTTATAGCGCTGTCTCCATATTTTTTAAAGTAAAAATAGAGTCCCAGACCCAGTGCGATCATGAAGATACAAAACTCCTGTCCTCTTGTCATCCATCCGCAGCAGACAAAACCCAGTTGTGGATCGGGTTGCCTGAAAAACTCTGCCGTAAAACGCGCAACGCCGTAGAGGATGAGATAGAGGGAGATCAACTC
>QNZT01000151.1 GCA_003978455.1 Sulfurospirillum sp. | reverse complement strand
AGTGACAAAATACCGTATGCAGGCAAATATCGCCAGCTCATCGGAGCGTAAAAAGCTCTACTTGCTTGAACTATCATAAGAGGAGAAAGATATATGGATATTCATGCGATCGTCAAAGGTAGCGAACAGTTTAAAAAAGATAAATACAAAAAATATCAGCACAAATTTGTAGCACTCGCCAAAGAGGGACAAAATCCGAAAATCCTCTTTATCGGGTGTTGTGATTCCCGTGTATTGCCGAACATGATTACCAATACGGGGCCGGGAGATCTCTTTGTCATGCGCAATATCGGCAATTTTGTACCTCCGTACAAACCGGACGAAGAGTTTCACGCGACGGCTGCTGCGATAGAGTATGCCGTCAGTGTACTGGAGGTAGAGGATATTATCGTCTGCGGTCACTCTCAGTGCGGGGCGATCGCATCCCTCTATAAAACGGAAAAACTGGAAGATCCTGCTCTGATCCATGTCAAAAAGTGGCTTGAACTGGGTATGGATGCGAAAAGTTTTGTTACGGGGCATTTGTCCGAAGATGTTGCCAAAGAGGATAAGCTCAATGTAACGGAGAAGGTTTCCGCGATCATACAGATCGACAATCTCATGACCTATCCTGTTGTCAGGGAACGCGTGGAAGAGGGGAAACTCTTCCTGAACGCATGGCACTATGATATTGCCAGCGGGGAGATAGCCTACTATGACAGCCACTCCCAGGAGTTTGTTCCACTGAACGCTGTTTAAGTCGCCATCCCTTTAATCATATAGAATACCAGGGCAGAGATGACAGCGGCGGCAGGAACGGTGATAATCCACGCCGCGACGATCTTTTTCACAGCATCTCTTTTGACATATTTTGTTTTCAGTACTGTCTTGAGTGCTTTTTTATCGTTTTTGAGTTTCTCTTCGGTATCTTCGATCATTTTATAGAGCGTGACTATACGCTTATAATCTTTTTTCTCTTTTTTCTCTTTCGCTTCGAGTGTCGCCAGTTCATTTTGATAGGCGTGCAGTGTTTTGGTCTCTTCTGCGAGTTTCGCTTCCCGCTCTGCAATAATACTTTCTTCATCTGTTGTATCGAGCCACTCTCTTAAAAAGCCGACGCCGAATACCCCTCCGACAGCAATATGTGTGGAGCTGACCGGAAGACCGAGCTGTGATGCGATAATCACGGTGATTGCTGCTGCTATCGCGATAGAAAATGCACGTATCTGATCCAGTTCAGTAATCTCGGATCCAACGGTTTTGATCAGCTTGGGACCGTAGAGTGCAAGACCGACAGAGATCCCAAGAGCCCCGACCGCCATAACCCAAAGCGGGATACCCGCTTTGGCAGAGATACCGCCGCTGGTGACCGCGTCGCTGATCGCCGCGAGCGGTCCGACTGCATTGGCGACATCATTTGCGCCGTGGGCGAAACTGAGCAGGGCGGCTGCGAAAATAAGCGGAATAGTAAAATATCTGTTGATAGTTAATCTGTTGTTTTCTCTTGCACTATTTTTTGAAAGTGATCGTTTGACCAGAAGAAATATAATGAGTCCGAAAATCAAACCTATCAATAGCGCTGTCAGCAATGTAGGTTTTTTGGTGACTGGTAAGATGGCGAAGAGGTGCTCGTTGACAAATGCAACGATAGAGGGCCATACCTTTTTTAACCCTTTGAGTACCAGATAGGTGATAAAAGCCCAGCTCATGATCGATACATAGACCGGAACCCACTTCTTTGCCGCATCGATTTTATTCTCTTTGAATATGATCGTTTTCTTGATCGCAAAGAGAAATCCAGCCGCGATCAGACCTCCCAGCAGTGGTGAAATAATCCACGAAGCGACGATTTTCCCCATTGTCCCCCATGCGACGATGCCGAATCCGGCAGAGGCGATACCTGCACCCATAACACCGCCGACAATAGAGTGTGTCGTGGAGACAGGGGCTTTGAAATAGGTAGCGAAGTTGAGCCAGAGCGCCGCTGCAAGCAGTGCCGCCATCATCGCCCAGATAAAGACATCCGTATGGTTTCCGAATGCGGAAATATCGATAATCCCTTTTTTGATCGTCTTGACGACATCTCCGCCCGCGACAAGTGCACCCATCGCTTCAAAAGTAGCGGCGATGGCGATTGCTCCGCCCATCGTCAACGCTTTGGAGCCGACTGCCGGTCCTACATTGTTAGCGACATCGTTTGCACCGATATTCATCGCCATATAGGCACCGAAAAGCGCGGCTATCGCGAGAAAAGTATTGTTGGGAATATTTCCGGAAGAGGAAAAACTGTATAGAAGAACCATCGCCATAAAGACAATGGCAATGCCTATTTTTACAAAATCGCCGCTGCTGGCTTTTTGCGCCTTTTTCTCCATTTTCTTGAAAACTTGTATCTCCACAGTCTGCTCCTTTTGTGTGTGAGTGGTATTATATCTAATTTGACCGTATTTTGTAATCATAGTAAAATATGATTACAAAACGGTTACAGCTCTGTTTTTGTATATCGTTTGGTCTCAAAAAAACTGTACCTGTTCTGTGTGACTTGATCAAATATTTGCTATACTCCTGTATAAATTACAATGAGAGCCGGTGATGCAAATTCCTTCTATCTTATTGACTATCAGTGATGACCTGCAAAAGCTGCACGCAAAAGCGGTAGTGGTAGGGGGCAGTGTACGGGACTATTTTCTCGGTTTGCCGCTGAAAGATTATGATGTCGAAGTCTATGGACTTGATAGTATGGATCAACTGGAGAAGGTTTTGTCACACTATGGCAAAGTGAAGCTGGTCGGCAAGAGTTTCGGCGTGCTGAAGTTTATACATGAAGGCACAGAGTATGACTTTGCATTTCCGCGTACAGAGCGTAAAACAGGAATCGGGCATCGTGGGTTTGATGTATCGGTGGACGGAAGTATGGCGTTTGAAACCGCAGCCATGCGGCGGGACTTTACGGTCAATGCGATGGGGTACGATATCGCCGCGAAGCGTTTCCTCGATCCGTTTGGGGGGCGGCGCGATCTGGAACGAAAGATATTGCGCCATATCGATGCGCAGACATTTGTCGAAGATCCCTTGCGGCTTTACCGGGGGGTGCAGTTTTGTGCGCGGTTCGGGTTTGCGATGGATATGCCGACAAAAAAGTTGTGTCGAAATATGGCAGAGGAGGGGATGCTGGATGAGCTTCCCAAGGAGCGTGTTTTTGATGAGATCAAAAAGTTGCTGCTACAGGCGGAGAAACCCTCTGCGGGATTTGTGCTTTTAAAAGTGCTGGGAGCGTTGCGTTACTTTCCGCATCTGTCAGACTTGCCGGAGAGTCTGTGGCAGGAGAGTTTGCGGCGACTTGATGTGATGGCTATGTTAAAAGATGCAAGA
>QNZT01000114.1 GCA_003978455.1 Sulfurospirillum sp. | reverse complement strand
CACGATCCACACTGATCACTTCGATACGCGGAAGGTACTGATTGACCGAGAGAACTTCCATCGGATGCGACACCCGCCGGTCACTCATCTTCGAGATATGCACCATCCCGTCATTTTTCAGCCCGATATCCACAAACGCCCCGAAATCGGTGATATTGCGCACCACACCCGAGACGATACTGCCTTCATGAAGCATCTCTATATCGGTCACATCTTCGCGGAAAGGGATTTGCGGCAGGGTTTCCCGGGGATCGAATCCCGGCTTCGCCAACTCTTTGAGGATATCCCGAACCGTCTCCGCACCCACCCCGTTTTCTGCGGCAAATGCGCCAATATCGACCTCCGGATTTTCCTGCAACTTTTTCGCTATGGCGTAACTCTCCGGATGGATGCCTGTGTTGTCAAAGAGGCTCTCTCCGTCACGGATACGCATAAACCCCGCGCACTGCTCAAACGCTTTCGCACCGAGCCCTTTGACTCTCAAAAGCGCCTTTTTGGAGCGAAACGCACCCTCTTTTTCACGATGCGCCACGATCCTCTCCGCCAGTTTCACGCCGACACCCGCCACATACGCCAGCAGTGAAACAGAGGCGCTGTTCACATCCACACCGACACGGTTGACCAGATCTTCCACCCTTTCATGAAGCTTCTTCTCCAAAAGCTTCTGATCGACATCGTGCTGATACTGCCCTATCCCCAGCGACTTGGGATCAATCTTGACCAGTGCCGCCATCGGGTCGCGCAGTCGCTGGGCGATGGAGATCGCTCCACGTATCGTCACGTCAAGATCGGGATACTCCTGCGACGCGATCTTCGACGCCGAATAGACCGAAGCACCCGCTTCCGAAACCACGGTATAAGGCAGCGCCCGATCCGCCCTTTTGTTGTACTCTGCGTAAAATGCCTGCGTCTCTCGTGAAGCAGTACCGTTACCGATCGCCGCGGCACCGATTTTATATTTTCGTGCCAGTGCCGCCACTGTTTCGATCGATTTTTCCGTATCGTTGTGCGGCGCGGTCGGGTAGATGACCGCATGGTCGAGATAGGTGCCGTTCTCATCGATCACCGCCAGTTTGCACCCCGTACGAAACGCCGGATCGACACCCAAAATCACCCTGCCCGTGACCGGTGGGGTCATCAGAAGCTGTGAGAGATTCTTCCCGAACACCTCGATCGCCATCCTGTCGGAGCGCTCTTTGAGTTCAGCATGAATCTCCCGCTCGATCGAAGGGAAAAGCAATCGTTTGAACCCATCCTGATAGGCTTCAAAAAGGTACTTCTTGCTGCTTTGCATCTGCGGCTTGATCCGAAAACGGTAGAGCGTCTCGAAGTAGCGCTCCGTATCGATGCCGATCTTTGCCGAAAGCTCCTTCTCCCGCACCCCACGCATAATCGCCAGATAGCGGTGAGAGGGGATATACGCCACCTTTTCGGTATGCTTTTCATACTTCACATACTGCCCCTCTCTCTTGAAACCTTTTGCCGCTTTCACCTCCAGCACACCATGCTTTTGTGTCAGCTTTCTGAGTACTTCCCGCTCTTTCGCATCGTCACTGAAACGCTCCGCGACGATATCCTGCGCCCCTTTGATCGCATCCGCAACACTCTTGACATCGCCCCGGACAAACCGCTGCGCCTCTTTCTCAAAATCACGCTCACGCAACTGCGCCTTTTGCAGCATATCCGCCAGAGGCTCCAGCCCACGCTCGATCGCCACCGAAGCCCGCGTGTTGCGTTTCTCTTTGAATGGACGGTAGATATCCTCCAGTTGCGTCAGTGTCGAAGCCTCCCGGAGCACCTGCTGCAGCTTTGGTGTCAGCAACTCCCGTTCACGCAACGTCGAGACGATCTCCTCCCTGCGATCCAGAAACTTTTTGCTCTTTTCATACACCTCTTCAAACTCCCGAAGCACCTCATCACTTGCCCCGCCGGTCATCTCTTTGCGATACCGCGCGATAAAAGGGATCGTCGCCCCTTCATTCAAAAGCGCAAGGATACTCTCGATCTGTTTTGACGAAAGCGTCGTTTTGGAAGATAGCAGTGAAACTAGCTCTTTCATGATCCATCCTGATGATTTTTGGCTGGATTATACTATACTTTCGTATATTTACTATCGAATCCTCTGAATAATTTACTTCTCTCAAACGGCTTCACGGTGGGTACCCCAAAATTTCGGAGAAATTTTGACCCTACCGATGCAGATGTTGTTCGAGCAGCAAATTATTCAGAGGGTTCTATCAGAATATCAGGAGACTTCATGAAAAAAAACCTCTTTGTAATAGGTGCAAAATTTGATGACACATGGAGCGCGGACAACAAGCAAAAAGAGCAAAAAAACGAACTTCATGAAACCAAACCACCCGAAAAGCACCACCTGCACTTCGCCAGAGAAAAACGACGCGGCAAAACCGTCACCATCGTCAAACCCTTTTTCTTGGAGAAAAAAGAGCTGCAAGCACTACTCAAAACCCTGAAAAAAAAACTCGGTACGGGAGGGACGGTGAAAGAGAACACACTGGAGTTTCAGGGAGAAGTTGAAGAGAAAGTACGTCTGGTTTTGACGGAGATGGGGTATAGATTTAAAACCTGAAAAACCGCTCCTCAAACCCGACGATTTTCCCCTCTCGCACCTCCACACCCTCTTCTTTCAAAAGTGCGATTTTCCGTGCGATGCCGCCTTCACCGGAGTAGTTGCCGATTTTTCCGTTTGACAACACGACTCTGTGGCAGGGCACTTTTGGCGCATAGGGGTTTTTGCCGACTGCCGTACCCACGGCGCGGATGGCTTTGGTACCGAGATAGTCGGCGATTTTGCCGTAGGTCGTGACTTCTCCTTTGGGGATTTTGGCGATCGCGTCCCAGACCTGTTGTTGGAAAGGTGTCGGCATCGCTACGCTGATACGTCTAATAAACCAATCCCTCTTTCAAAAGGGCGTTGCGTATATGTTTCATCTGGGTGTGTTTGTTCCGGCACCACTCCGGTGCGAGGAGTGAAGCGTCGTCTATGCCGGCTGTCACACGCTGGATCATGATATCTTCCGGCAACATTTTGAAGGTTTTGATGAGGGTATCGATATAGGCTTCTTCCGTGATAGGGACGAACTTGCCCTTTTTGTAGTCGGCGGCGAGCGCGGTGTTGTTGGTGACGTACATGGGATGAATCTTGAGTGAGTCCACTTTCCACTCGATCGATGCAGTGACACTGTCGAGCATCATCTCCTGTGTTTCACCGGGAAGTCCGAAGATCAGGTGTCCGCAGACATTGAGTCCGTACGCTTTGGTGCGCAAGATCCACTCTTTGATATTGGCGACACTGTGCCCGCGGTTGATCGCTTCGAGTGTCTCGTCATAGACACTCTGTATGCCGTACTCAACCCATACTTCATGATCTTTGGCAAGCTCTTTGA
>QNZT01000147.1 GCA_003978455.1 Sulfurospirillum sp. | reverse complement strand
GTTTTTGGAAGTGGCGTTGTAGTGCCCTGTTGCATCTTTCGTATCACCGCTGTTTCCGTCAAAAGTACAGCTGTCCATACGGTAGTCAGCGACGATAGCTTCAGTCATCGTAAGGGGAGGGGTTTGTGTGCCGTTGTCTGTTGTAGTGTATTCGACATGCAGGATCGGTGAAAGTGATGGATCTCCGTCATAAGATTCTGCAACCCGTTTTCCTGTACCGCTGATAAGGAAAGCCATAGCGTTACCACTTTTCCAGCCGGTTTTATTCACAATAGATTGGACAAGTGATTTGATATCGGATGTTTGCTGGTTTATCCCCTGAACTCCAACTTGATTCCATGCCGGGGGATTCCATTGTATAGAATTATCGAGAGTTTGCAAGTCAGACAGATAATAGGGTGTTTTCGTAAATGCAGGTGCATTTACGTTATCTTCTGCAGTTATTTGCAGGTTAGTAGCAACTGTACTTACTTCATCTACGCCAAATTGTATATATGCATTGGTGATAGTCGCACCCTGCGGGATGACCAGTCCCTGGAAACGGATACCGACGATTTGTTGATCATGTTCCATGGTCATTTCCAGATCGGAACTACCGGTACTGACATATCCTTGTATATCATGTTTTATTTGGTGTTCCTCTATATCATCCATACCATTTGTCACCTGTACTTCAATCGTCTCAGCCTGTAACTGATACAGGAACAACATACTGCACAAAGCGGATGCTTTGAGTGTATTTCCTAAAATACTTTTCATATTTTCCTCCTTTGAAAAGTTTTCAATAATTTAACTAAAAGAAAAAATTATTAAATTATTAAATTATTATATGACTATAAAAATTCATTTAAACGGTAATTTTACTATAATGAAAAATATGAATTTTATTTTCATCGATTATGTTACAATATGTAATAAAATATTTCATATGAAAATTGTTTGTTACGTGAAGTTATAAAATAGTAGTCTTGTATCGCGATAGATGCCCTTTTTATATTAAAAGAGGAAAAGTAGTTTTTATTTTTTAATAAAAGTCATATTGAAGATATCTTGCTGTGAAGGCTGTAGAAGGCAAACAAAAGTCTATTGCCAGATATGTTGTTCAACATAAAAATACAAAATATCAACTATTAATAGCAATCCTGATAAAATATTATAAAAATAATCTGAGTTATAAAATTTAATCGTAGCTGAGAGAAAAGGGTTCAGGAGTGTCAGTATGAATGGTGGGAAAAAAGTTTTGTTTGTTGCTTCGGAGGTTGTGCCTTTTGCAAAGACGGGTGGTCTGGCGGATGTGGCGGGGGCGTTGCCGAAGGCGCTGGCGCGGATGGGTCATGAAGTGATCGTCGTGATGCCGCGTTACTACAGTATCGACAAGGGTAGTTTGAAGCATGTTCCGGGTGAGCTTGGTGTGCCGATGGGCAGTATGGGGGAGCTTTGGGCAGGGGTGTATGAGAGCGTGTTGCCGGGGAGCGACGTGAAGATCTACTTTATCGACTATGAACATTTTTTTGGGCGTAGCGGGCTCTATGCCGAGAACAATGTCAGTTACGCCGACAACGACAACCGTTTTATCTTCCTCTCCAAAGCGGCGATGCAGCTCTCCAAAAAACTCCGTTTTCAGCCTGATATCATCCATGCCAACGACTGGCATACGGCGACGATTCCCGTGCTGCGCAATACCCGCTATGTCTTCGATCCCGATTTTGCCAACGCGGCGACGGTATTGACGATCCACAATTTGCACTACCAGGGGCACTTTTACAAAGGGGCGATCGATGTACTGGAAGTGGGATGGGAACACTTTACCCCGGATGAACTCGAAGAGTTTGACGGTATTAATTTTCTCAAAGGGGGTATCTCCCATGCCGATGCGGTGACAACGGTCAGCCGGCAGTATGCGCGGGAGATTCAGACGCCGGAGTTTGGCTGGGGGCTGGAGCAGCATATCAAAACGCATAGCCATAAACTCTACGGTATCTTAAACGGGGTCGATTACGAAGAGTGGTCGCCCGCAGTCGATCCGTTTATCGCGAAGCACTTCGATCTGGATGATCTGTCCGGCAAAAAGGTGTGCAAAAGCGATTTGCAGGAGGAGTTCAAACTTCCGGTGAGAGAGGATGTACCTCTGATCGGGTTTATCGGGCGCTTTGTCGACCAGAAGGGTATCGGGCTGATCGCTTCCGTGATGCACAGGATCTTAAAGATGGATGTGCAGCTCGTTTTTCTGGGAAGCGGTGAAAAGTGGGCGGAAGGTTTCTTCAGTGAACTTGCGGGCAGACATCCGGATAAAGTGGGTACCTATATCGGCTATAACAATACACTGGCGCACAGGATCGAAGCGGGATGCGATCTCTTCTTGATGCCGTCGCTTTTCGAGCCGTGCGGTTTGAATCAGATCTACTCGCTGCGGTACGGTACGCTGCCGGTGGTGCGCGGTACCGGCGGGCTGGAAGATACGATCGACAACTACAACCCATACACAGGCGAAGGAAACGGATTTAAGTTTTACGAAGCCTCTCCAGATGCCTTTTTCAACACCCTGAGCTGGGCAGTGGATGTCTACTACAACGATCCCGAAGGTTTTGAAAACCTGCGTAAAAATGCGATGAAAGCACGTTTCAGCTGGGATGAAGCGGCGGAAATCTACACAGAGCTTTATGAGATGGTCTCTCTGAAACAGGCGATGAAACGCTACCAGTAAAAAGGAGCCGGTATGGCACATGAAATACACTACGACTTTACGCTTTTGACAGAGTATGATATCTACCTTTTTAAGCGCGGAGAGCATACCAAGATCTATGAAAAACTCGGTGCACATCTTGCAGAGCGCAAAAAGCGCAAAGGGGTCTACTTTGCTGTTTGGGCACCCAATGCAAAATATGTAAGCGTCGAGGGCTGCGCGTCCCATCGTCGCGGGCCGGTGGGGAATCGGCCTCTTCGCTTTGGTGCTTGGGCCTGGCCTGATCCTGATGCAGCTTGGCGGCCTGCTCGCTCGGCGGCTGGGGAGCGAGGAACTAACCTGGCTGCCGTATGCCGGCGCGATCCCGGGCTTTCTGCTCTTTTGGGTGGTGGGGTGGCGCGGCGTGTCGCTGTTCGATTCACGCGGCCCGCGTGCCCTAGGCATCCAGGACCATCCCGTGCATGCACTGCTTTCGGGCGTCTACTACTACGTGTCGTTGGGCCTGGTCTGGTGGCTTTCGCTGTTCGTTTACACCGCTGTGCTGACCTGGCTCGACGTCCCGCTCCCGGAGCAAACCGCGGTGCGCGCGTTCGCCGAGTTGTCCGGAGACGTCAATCCGGTGCATCTCAACGAGACTTTCGCCGCCACCACCCGCTTCGGCCGGCCCATCGTGCACGGCCTGCTCACTGCCTCGCTGATCTCTCGCAGTGAGCCTGGAATATCCAGGTCGTCAAGGCCACGGAAT
>QNZT01000080.1 GCA_003978455.1 Sulfurospirillum sp. | reverse complement strand
CGCTCTTCATCTTCATGAAGATAGTCATGATGGATCTCATCACCGTATAGAAACCATCTGACGCTATCACCCCTGCGCAAAATCTCTTCCTGAAGCGGGCGCAAAACGGCAAAACTGTAATCCTGAGAAATAAAAAAGAGGTACCTTTTTTTCAAAAATAGCCTTGATATAATCTGATATGAATTTATGATACAATGCCAATACTTTAGAATACCTCTGAAAAGAGAATGCGCTTTTCAGAAGTGCTCTTTATTGGACAAAATCGATAAAAGTGCAGGATAACAGAAGATTGAATAAAGATTTAAAACAGTTTTTTAACCGGTTTCTCCCCTACTTCAAAGATTATAAAAAAGAGTTTTTCATCTCCTTTACCGGGATGTTTATGGCAGCAGGCGGTGCTGCGCTTTCGGCGTATATCATCAAACCGGTACTCGACAAGATCTTTATCGAGAAAGATGAGCATATGCTCTATATACTCCCCTTCGCACTCATCGCGATCTATACTTTCAAAAGTATCGGAAAGTATCTGCAAGTTTACTACGCCTCTTACATCGGTCTGGATATCGTCACCCGTATCCGCGACCGGATGCTGGAGAAGATTTTGACGTTTGAGATCGATTTTTTCAACAAACAGCGCAGCGGTGAGTTGATCAGCCGTACGGTCAACGACGTGGAACGGATCAAACTGGTCGTCTCCAACATGATACCCCATCTGCTCCGTGAGTCGCTGACGATCATCATCCTGCTGGGGTATATCCTCTATCTCAATCCCCTCATGGCGATCATGTCGCTGGTATTTCTGCCGCTTGCCGCCAAACCGCTCTCGAAACTTGCGAAAAAGATGAAAGTGCTCTCTTTTACGCTGCAGGAGAAGATCTCCGACCTCACAGCGAGACTGAGCGAGATGTTCAACAGCATCGAGATGATCAAAGCCAACGGTGTCGAAGCGTTCGAACTGCAAAAGTTCAAAGAGGAGAACCACCTCATCAACAAAATCGGGCGCAAAGCGGTACGTACCACCGAGATGGTCAGCCCGATGATGGAGATACTCGGCAGCTTCGCCGCCGCGCTGATCATCTTTTACGGCGGCAAACAGGTGATCGCAGGCGATATGAGCGTGGGAAGTTTTTTCTCGTTTCTCACCGCCCTCTTTATGCTCTACACTCCTATCAAAACCGTCTCCAGACTCTACAACCAGCTACAGGATGCCGTAGCGGCGAGTGAGCGGATATTTTCGATCATCGACCGGGAACCGCAGATCAAAGGGGGAGACGAGAGACTTCATGAAGAGATCAGAGAGATCAGATTTGACGATGTCTCCCTCTCCTACGACGGCAAACCGGCGCTGAAGCATATTAGCTTCACCGCAAAGCGGGGTCAGAAAGTGGCGCTGGTGGGCAACAGCGGCGGCGGCAAAAGCTCCATCGTCAATCTGCTGCTGCGCTTTTACGATCCCGACAGCGGCGAAATCACCTTCAACGAGCACCATATCCGAAACTTGACACTCCAGAGCCTCAGAGAGTCGATCTCCATCGTCACACAGCGGGTCTATATCCTCAAAGATACCATCGCCAGCAATGTCGCCTACGGCAGAGCGATCGACGAAGCCAAAGTGATCGATGCCCTCAAACAGGCGAACGCCTGGGAGTTTGTCGATGAACTGCCGCAGGGTATCCACACACCGATCAACGAGTTCGGTACCAACCTCTCCGGCGGACAGCGGCAGCGTATCGCCATCGCACGGGCGATCTACCGTGATCCGCAGATCTTCATCTTCGACGAAGCGACCAGCGCACTCGACACCAAAAGCGAAAAGAAGATCACCGAAGCGCTGGAAAACATCGCAAAAGAGAAGATCATGTTCATCGTCGCACACCGTCTCAAAACGATCGAAAATGCCGACAAGATCATCGTCCTCAAAGAGGGGGAGATCGTCTGTGAAGGCGCTCATGAAACACTGCTGGCGCACTGTGAAGAGTTCAAACACCTGCACGGTCTGACACAGACGGAGGCATAGATGGGTATCCCTTTACACTCCAAAATCCGAAGACACCTCAGAAGCGTGCTGAACTTTATCCTCGCAAAACGCTTCACTCCACGACAGAAAACCGGCAAAATCGATCCCGAAAAGATCAAAAAGATACTCCTGATCCGCATCAACTACCGCATCGGCAATATCATCTTTACCACGCCCCTCATCCGTGCACTCGAAAAAAAACTCCCCGATGCCAAAATCGATATGCTCGTCGGCGCCTCCTTTACCAAACCGATCATCGAAAAGATGCCCAACGTGCATGAAGTCTATCCCGTACCAAGATCGCTCATCAAACAGCCGATCGCTTTCTACCGCTTTATCAGGATGCTCAACCAAAAGCGCTACGACCTCATCATCTCCCCTGCCACAGGCTCCGTCAGCGCCAACATCGCCGCCTTTTTGATCCAGGCACCGCTGAAGCTGGGAATCTTCAGACCCGATACCTGGCTGCCGTTCAACATCACCGTCCCCGCAGATGAAAAGACACTTCATGAAGCACTCAAACCACTGGCAGTGATGGAGGCTTTTGCAGGAACACCGCACCGCTACAACCGTTTCCTTGACATCGCACTTACCCCCAAAGAGCGTGAAGAGGGGAAAAAGCTGCTTCATGAAAAGATCACCAAAGGAGAGAAAAAGTATATCGTCGGTCTCTTCAGAGACGCCCGGAACGATAAAAAGATAGCAGATACATGGTGGAAAACCTATCTTCATGAGATGCAAAAAACCGCCCCCGAAACAGCGTTTATCGACATCCTCGCACCGGGTCAAAGCCCCCTGTCGGAAGAGATACCGACCATCTCCTCCAAAAACCTCAGAAACCTCGCCAAAATCTTCTCCGCCCTCGACGCCTTCATCTGCGCCGACACAGGACCCATGCACCTCGCCTCCGCCTCCATGACACCCACCATCGCCCTCTTCAACGCCACCGACCCGGCATACTACGGACCACTCGGAGAAAAAGACAAAACACTGCAGATCAACGAGATGACGACAGAGGAGATCGCAGCAGCGTGCCGGGAGCATATCGACAGAGTTGTTTAAGGTGAGGCGGTGGTTTAGTTAAAGCTTGTCAGGTGGAGCTTTGAGTAGGCTTTTATTAGATCTTCTCCTGTCTATTAACTAAACAAAATGTCTGTTATTGCCTATATCTTCCAATTAACATACAAAATGTATGTTATTAACTTACATAGCGTAAAACAACTAATCGTTTTGCCATATTTTATTTGCTTTTTTGAGACAAATTACACTTTTATTTCATTTTGAAATGTTTTTTATGCTTATGGTGTGTAAAACTGTGTATGTTAAATATTGATATCCAGGTGCGTTTTATGTATAATGAGTGTTATTAAATAGTTACCTTGCAAAGTTCAGATATTCTCATGATAAGCAATAGAAAAAGGCTTTATGGAGTTGAACCATTTAAGTAGTTAAAACTTTCTATGGAAACTCTCAACTTTTTTAAAAAAAGTTG
>QNZT01000060.1 GCA_003978455.1 Sulfurospirillum sp. | reverse complement strand
GTTCCGGAAACAACAGCAAAAGAGAGGCTATCAGGAGATCGATCCCCAGCAGTATCAAGGTGACGCTACGATGCGACAAACCGCCGATCACCGCCCGCTGAAAAAGGTGTTTGCGGTGTGCTTGTGTGATCTTTTCCCCGTTGATCAGCCGTCTGAGTAGCGTATAGGTCGCATCAAACCAGAAAGGCGCCGTCAGTAACAACCAAATGAGACCTTCATGAAACGTACGGGTATGATAGAGCAGCAACACCGCTACCACAAACCCGATAAACGTGCTTCCGACATCCCCCATGAAGATAGAGGCTTTTTGCCAGTTGAAAGGCAAAAAACCTGCCGCAGCAGCACTTAAAAGAAGCAATACGCCGTCTCCCGTAAAGAGATAACCCGCTATCCCGATAAAGATCGCTTCTGTGGTGACATAGCCGTCGATACCGTCCAGAAAATTGAAGAGGTTGGTAAACCAGACAATCAGAAAGAGCCCAAAGAGCGCCGGCACAAAAGGCAGCTGTAAAAAATAGAGCGCCGCTGCCGCCGAGACGAACTGTACTGCGAGCCTTGTACGGGAAGAGAGATCCAGAAGATCATCCAGAAAACCGGTCAGAGCGATAGGAAGGGCACACAACAGTGCATAGAGAAGATGCTTTTCAACATCGGGAAGAAACAGCAAACCTGCATAAAAGGCGATCACGATAGCCAAACCGCCACCCCTGGGCACAGGTGTCGTATGAGAACTTCTCTGATTCGGTATGTCCCAAATCGCCTTTTTGATCGCTGCTTTTTTGATGAAAAAGGTCAAAAGAGCAGCAGTCACTACCACCGCTAAATAGATCATCTTTTCAGTTTATAGACCTTTGCATAAGGGGAGTCTATCACCGGTTCAAAGAGATCTTTGTCATAGTCACCAAGTACAAAAAGCTGAATATAGAGCGAATTGTACATCTTTTCATCCAGCACCAGAAAGGTACTGTAACTACGCATATAGATGATAGAAAGCGGTGCATCGGGATCAAGATTTTGTTCATTTTTCACCAGTTTGCCTTTTTGATCATAACCGACGATAACAAAACGCTTCAGAGGTATTTCCCGGTTGCCGATAGAGAGTCTGCTTGTCTGTTTGTCCAGCACAATACCATTACCGAGATTGAGTCTTTTCCCATCATCATGAAACTGCCGGGCAACATAGAAAAACGGCTGCGCTTTTTTCGCACCCGTCACCAGGTCGAGATTGGAAAAAAGTCCGACAGTCGGGAAGATATTTAACATACGCTGCGGCAAATAGAGATAGATATCTCTTGTTTTGGGAGGCAGCTTATAATCGGGACTTTCCAGTTCATCCAGCAAATCGTTGGGGTTTTTCTCTTTAAAAAGCCTGTCCGAAACAATACCCGGATCTTTGGCATAAGTTTCCACAGACAATCGCGCAAGGTTAACCGCCTGCATCTGAGAATCCGTTGTCAGCATCTGGGAGATGATAAAGTTATCATGCCCGTGTTTCCCGCCATCGATCAATGTATCGGTATCCGCATAATACCAGATCGGATAGCCGTAATCCCACCATGTCAGGGTATAATCTTTATCATTTGAGATTTGATCCAGTTTTTCAAGAACCCTGACTTCCTGATCATTAAAAACCGTCGGTACTTTATAATTGATTATATGCATGATATTGGGATAGATCATCAAAGCGGTCAAAATAGAAATCATACCGTAGCGAAACACCTTTTTATCGCTGAAATTTGCAACCACATAAAAGAGATAAACTGCACTCATCGCGGCTATCGGTACGGCAAAAACAGTAAAACGGAGTCCGCCCCAGAGTGAAAAGACCCCGATACCGATGAGAGGGAGTGCCAGAATAAACGGACGGTAACGAACCACAAGTAAGACGTAACCGATGAGAGAGATGATCACTCCGATCGTCGAACCGCTGATACGGTTTGCCATCACCGAAAAAGGAATCTTCCCCGCTTCTCTGACTGTCTGTGTAACTTGAAAAAAGTGCAATCCTTTACTATCTTCTCCACGACTTAAATAGAGTGTAATTTTGCCTAAAATAAGAGAAAAGACATTGCCAAAGTATAAAAAAGCGACCATGGCAACCGCGGCGAGCAGATAGAGCTGTTTTTGTGTAAAATCCCGCTTTTGCAAAAGGAGATATACAACGATCAAAATCAACCAATTGATGATATAGCTGTAGGGTGAAGCGACATACCAGTTCACCGGCAGTGTGGAGAGTGAAATCAGAATAATCGCTTTGTAGGTAAGCGCCTCTTTTCTATGATAGACCAGAAGATAGAAGAAATAGATCACTGCCATAGCAAAGACAACAGCGCGCCCCTGATCATACAGAAACGGGTAGATCACAATCATCATAGCCGCATAAAGCGCGCTTTTGAGCGTAAAATGGCGTACTGAAGCTATCAGAAAATAGAGCACGAACATCGGCGCCATCGCCGCAAACATATCGGTATCGTAATACCCCGTCATGGTACGGTTATAGTAACTCCAGGCGATACTGCCCAAAAGTGCTGCAAAAAAGCCCCATAGCGTCGCACCGAAAAGCCTTGCGATCAGGATCATCGGAATCACCACCAGCGAAGAGACGATAGACGGCATATAGAGTGTCACCGTCTCAAGAGAAAAAGGGGTGATCTTCGTAAAAAGCACCGTAAAAAAGGTGACACCGTAGTTTAACCAGGAGGGTACACGCGGATTTGCTTCATGCAGTCCAAAGAGCGCCTTTTGCGCCCCGGAGGCGAAAAAGTAACCGTCGTTGGTATTGATCATGAGTTGCCCGTGGTGGTAGAAGGGGGCGTAGTCATGAAATTGATAGACCCAGATGAGTCGGATAGCAAAGCTAAAGAGATAGGCAAGCGCTATCAATCCTATCAGTTGCCTGGTGGAGATATTCTCTTTTGGCAGATCTAAATATTTCATCTATTTTAGTTCCTCATCTTTTTATATATCATACGTTTTAGCGATCCAGGACTCAAAAAAAGCACAAAATGAGCCACGGCATAGAAGTATCCTTTGATACCAAAACCAAAAGTTTTGGTTGCATCAAACTTTAACAACATAACCTCTTTTGCCCTTTTGAAATTTTTACGTCTGGCAAAAAAATCGTTACTCGTTCTGACCTTAACCAATACCTCTGGCAAGCAATGTAATTTTACATCAGCTTTAAAAGCCCTGATCCAAAGATCAAAGTCTTCATTTAATTTATCTGTATCATATAAAGATATTGTATCAAAAAAAGAATTTCTAAAACATATTGTTACATGTGCAAGTGGATTTCGTTTCATGAGATTTTGTTTCAACTCTTCATGAAACTCCCCATACCGCACTATTTGCTTCTCCCCTGTATCGACATTGAACTCCTCTATCCAGCCACCTACTGCTTGGATATCAGGATTGTTTTCTAAAAAACCGACCTGTTTTTCTATGCGCGCAGGCACAGAGATATCATCCGCATCCATACGAACGATATAAGAATATTTTGGAAGAACCATTTGCAA
>QNZT01000030.1 GCA_003978455.1 Sulfurospirillum sp. | reverse complement strand
GTATCGTCAAAAACTTCTGTGACCGGGAGAAGATCTCTATCAAAATCGATACCCAAAAAGGAGAAGGAACGACCATCTCTCTCGATCTGCGAAATATCCTGCATAAGTAATAATTAAATTATAAGTTGTTATAATATTAGAAATAGTTATAACGAGGTACTTATATGTTACGCATCTTCTTTCTCTCTTCGCTTCTTTTCGTTTTCGGATTCGCAAAATCGCTTCATATCCAGTGGGACAATACCTACGGCGCGGATAAGGAGGACAAAGCCTACGGTGTCACCGGTACTCAGGACGGAGGTATCGCTATGGCGGGTACGACACGCTCTTTTTCGCTGGGGAAGGAGGATGTTTATCTGCTCAAAACTGATCCCAAAGGCAGACTGCTGTGGGAAAAGCGACTCGGCGGGGCGCGTAAAGATATCGCCTATGCGATCGACGAAAGCCCCGAAGGAGCACTCTACGTCGCGGGACTGAGCAAATCGTTTTCCAAAGAGGGCGACTACGATGTCTATGTGCTGAAACTCTCTGCAAAAGGGAAAGTACTCTGGGGAAAAAGCCTCGGCGGTCCGGGGAAAGATTACGGATACGGGGTCACGGCGACACGGGACGGCGGTGCGGCGATCGTCGGAAAAACCAAGTCGTTCGGACACGGACACTACGATATGTATGTCATCAAACTCTCGCCGGAGGGGAAAGTGCTCTGGAGCAAAACGTTCGGGGGAGAGAGCAACGACGAGGCGCATGCGGTCACCGAACTCCCCGACGGCACGCTGATCATCGTCGGAGGTACGGAGAGTTTCGGGGCGGGGGATTTTGACTTTTACATCGTCAAACTCGCACCGGACGGGAAAAAACTGTGGGAAAAGTATTACGGAGAGAAGAGAGCGGATCTCTTTTACTGTGTCACACCTGCGGCAAACGGAGGCTTCACAGCCGCCGGATATACCCGCTCCTACGGATCGAAGAAAAAGGATCTGACCGTCATGCGCTGTGACAAAGATGGCAATACCATCTGGCACAAAATCGTCGGCAGACAAAATCATGAAGTAGCCAACGGCATCGTCGCTACAGAAAACGACGGCGTACTGATTGTCGGCTCGACCAAATCAAAAGGACATGGGAAAAACGACTTCTATATCCTGCACTTCAACGCGAACGGTCAGCTGACCTATGACAAAACTTTCGGAGGAAAGAAAAACGATGTCGCCAATGCGGTCGCACGCACCAGAGACGGCGGCTATGCAGTAGCCGGAGAGAGTGAAAGTTTCGGAGATGACACCGAGTACGATGCCTATCTCATGAAACTAAAATAGCGTCAGTAACTCCGGCGCTTGTCCCGCACGTAGAGTGAGGAGCGGTGATCGCCGCGTTTTTGTACTTCAAAAAGGTCGATCGTACGGATCAGCTCACCCCAGCTGCGATAGCCGAAGTTTCGCGGATCGTATGAAGTGTTGTTGGAGATATGGTTTCCGACATTGGCAAGGTATGCCCAGCCCTCTTCATCCTCGGTACTTTCGATCGCATGGCGCAGGGCATTGAGCAGTTTGGTATCTTTTTTGAGTTCATGATTTGATTTTTTGCGGTCTTTTTGCTTTCTCCTGGAAGCGGAGGTTGTCTCCTCTTCCTCTTCTATCGTTCCCAGGTTTTCCAGATAGAGAAAGCGTGAACAGGCGTTGACAAACGGCATCGGCGTCTTTTTCTCACCAAAACCGTACACTTTCAGACCGTTTGCGAGTATACGCATCACCAGCGGGGTAAAGTCACTGTCACTCGACACGATACAAAAAGCATCCAGCTCCTTGGTAAAGAGCAGCTCCATAGCATCTATGGTCATCGCCATATCGGAAGCATTTTTCCCTTTGGTATAGTCAAACTGCTGTACCGGCTGGATGGCGTACTCATGAAGCACCGCTTCCCACCCTTTGGACTTGGGACTTTTCCAGTTGCCGTAGGCTCTTCGGATATTGACGACACCGTACTTGGCAAGCTCTGAGAGGATGACATCTATCTTGGATGCGGGCGCGTTGTCCACATCGATAAGGAGGGCTATTTTTTCTTCTGATTGTTTCATGAGGGTACTATACTTTAAAGTTTATTAAAGGCACCTCCAATGCTATTCAGTTGACGCTTTTGGAACAAAGTCCCAAAAGCTACGCTAACGCTAAGTTCTCCTCAGCGGAGGGCTCACGCGCAGATGAACCGTGCTTAACTTAATGGAAATTTTACTCAAAAGTGCGAAATTCCGGCGGTTTTGCTATACAAAAAAATCGATATTTTCCGATTTTATATAGAAGAACACAAAATTTTGTAAAAAGAGAACAGATGCTGTTTGCCAAAGCCCGTTTACGACAATTTCTCACAGATAGGAAGCATGATGAAGAGCTCTTGCAAGTGCTGGCTAGAATCATCTTTTTTACGATTTTAGTAGCACTGTTTGCAGGAGTGTACCAGACCCGCCTCAGCGACGAAAATATACAGGCGGCAATTGCTTTTTTTGCACTGTTTACAGTACTACACACCGCCTGGGTAATCAAAAAACCGGGGAAATTTTTCTACCGGAGATTTGCCGCTATCGTCAGTGATATCGGTTTTGTCAGTTTTCTGACCTACAAGATGGGTATGGATGCGATCATCCTCTACCCTCTCTTTTTGTGGATCATCATGGGCAACGGCATCCGTTTTGGAGAAAAATATTTTTATACAGCACTCACAGTAACCCTGCTCTTTTTGTCAGTAGCACTCTACTTCAGCCCTTTCTGGTCGACACATATCGATCTGGCAACAGCACTGAGTGTGAATCTCGTCCTCATCACCCTCTTCAATAAAAAGACACTCAAGCGCATCCATTTGATGCACAAAACCTTTGACAACAAGCTTCAGCATCGGATCGAGGAGCTGGTCAAAGAGTACCATCACGACTCCCTGACCGGTCTGCAAAACAGAATTGCACTGGAAAAAGCACTTAAAGAGGAATCTTTCAGCGGATTGATGGTGATCGATATCGACGGCTTCAGAAATATAAACGAACTTTACGGTATGCATACAGGAAACTATATTTTAAAAAGTTTCGCAGACAATTTGCAAAACTTTTTCACACAGAGACCCTTTAGACTCTACCGAATCTACGGAGATGTCTTTGCGGCAAAAGCCGACATGGAGTTTATCAACCTCGATCTCTACGAACAGACAGTCGATGATCTGCTCTCCTTCATCGAAGATCTCAGCCTCGGATATAGCGAATCCGACGATTCGATCAAACTTGACATCACCATTGGAATCTCGCTGGAAGAGAAAGATGCCCTGAACAAAGCTGAAATGGCACTCAGCTTCGCCAAATCGCGTGCCAAAAAATATATTGCATACAGCAAGATGATCGATACCAGCAAAAGTATCCATCAGCTGCTTCAGCGAAAAAGCGAGATCAAAGATGCCATCAGCAGCGACAATTTTATTCCAGTATTTCAGCCTATCGTCAACCGGGAACAAAAAGTGGTCAAATATGAAGCGCTGATCCGT
>QNZT01000201.1 GCA_003978455.1 Sulfurospirillum sp. | reverse complement strand
CAAGAACCGGTGAAGAATTATGGCAATATGAGGCGCGTTTGCCAGATGGCATTATGCCTTGCTGTGACGTAATAAACCGTGGTGTTGCGCTTTACGATAATCTGGTCATATTTGGCACCTTGGATGCCAAGCTAGTAGCACTGGATAAAGACACGGGCAAAACCGTTTGGAAGAAAAAAGTCGGAAGTTAACGGAGTCCATCTTTTCCGCGCTCTCGGCCTGGCAGATTTCGCAGTTATCCCGGCATCCGCGTAGACCCTACACGTTAGATTACATAGAACTGCTGTTTACTGACTTCAATCAACTGCACGGTGATCGCAGTTTTCGGGACGACCCGGCTATCGTTGGTGGTCTGGCGCGGCTGGATGACCGACCCGTGGTAGTGATCGGACACCAGAAAGGCCGCGGTACCAAGGAGAAGCTTTACCGTAACTTCGGAATGCCCAAGCCAGAAGGTTACCGAAAAGCGCTTCGTGTAGCACGACTGGCTGAAAAGTTCAGACTTCCGCTCCTCTTTCTTGTCGATACCCCCGGCGCTTATCCCGGAATCGGTGCAGAGGAGAGAGGACAGAGTGAAGCGATCGCAAAAAACCTTTATGAGCTAAGTGACCTCAATACGATTATCATATCGGTCGTCATCGGTGAGGGCGGCAGCGGCGGTGCACTGGCGATCGGCGTAGCGGACAAATTCGCGATGATGCGATATTCAGTATTTAGCGTCATATCCCCAGAGGGGTGTGCTGCGATTCTCTGGAACGATCCAAAAAAGCAGGAACAGGCAACCAAAGCGATGAAGATTACCGCTGAAGATCTCAAGGAACTCGGTTTGATCGATGATGTTATCGATGAGCCTCTGATCGGTGCACATCGTCAGAAAAAAGATGCCATCGAAGCTTTAAAGTGCTATTTTATCGACAGTGTTCATGAACTTGAAAAATTGAGTGATGACGAACGTCTCGAAAAAAGATACCAGAAACTTATATCGGCAGGTGCATTTGCAAGTGCAAATGAGGAAGAATCCAAAGAAGAGAAAGAGGGTAGCAGTACTTTCAGCTCTCTGATGGATATGATCACACCCTCCTCGTCAGACAAAAATAGTGAAAATGAGAAAAAGGACGAAGACTCATAGCGGTATAGACCGAATATCTTTTTCCTTTCTCATCCTGATACGCACGGCTCACAAATTTTACACATATTTACCCTATACTTTTTACAAAAATAAACGATTATATTTTACAAGGAATCTATATGAAACCATTTAAGCGAAAAATACTCTTTACAGCCTTTTTACTGGGTGCAGCCTCCATCGCACAGGCAAACCCCTATCTGATCAAATACAAAGGTCTCACGCTGGGAGAAATTGACAATTTAACTACCCTGAAAGATCTCTACCTCGATGCCAAAGCGACCAATCCTATAGTGCGCTTACTTCTGGGAAAATCCCACTATGTATTTTACGCCGGCAAGAAGCCTGAAATCTCTCATGCGAAATTTCGTCGTGACAAAAACCAACTTCTGTTTGCACTGCGTGAAGCTATCACACATCGTCCAAAATATAAGAGATTTGATATTACAAAAGATAAGAAACTGGTGGTAGCGTGCAAAAAAGATGTCTGCAACTATCAATATATTAAAAAGGGGATAGTAAACGACAGCGGTATTATTTTATTTGACGAAGATAATCAATTTTATAAACTGACAGAAAAAAAGTCCAATGTGGTTATTGTAAAAAAGAAGTGACATAAGAGCCAAAGCCCTTATGTCATAGTCATCTCTAGTGCAGTTTGCTCCAGATTTTCTCTTTCCAGAGATATGCCAGGATCGTAAAGATCACGAAGTAGAGAATAACTTTCCAACCAAGTGATTCCCTCTCAGGTTTGCTTGAATCACCCACCTCTTCTAAGTGCTCAACAACTTTGTTGTACCCTTCCTGTGTAAGACCTACACGCGGCATCGCAGTTCCGGGGAGCTGGGACTGAGGATCTTCAACAAATGTTTTCAGGAAGTCCTCACTTCTCGCTCTGATAATAATAGAGAGATCAGGAGGTAATTTTCCAAGATACGCTTTGACTTTGTCCTGTGCATCCAAAACTTTCGCTTTGTACGCAACCGCATCTTTTTCATATTTGAATTTTGGTTTTTCACCAATCTGTGACCATTTGTCATAGCGCATAGCGTGACATCTTCCGCAAGCCATCACATATGCCGCTTTAGGTGTCACTTCTTCTTTAGATGCAACTTGTTTCAGATAAGCAACAATATCAGCCACTTCCTGATTGATATCACCGCCGGCACCCATAAAGGATGTCATAGGATAAGGTCTTTTGTCACTGAACTTATGCTCTACTTTAAGTGCATGCGCAGGATTTTGAACAAGTGCCGCTAAAAATCTCTCATCCAGCAGTGCACCTGCATGACTCAGATCCGGAGGATTGACACCATAACTTGCGATCGCTGTGGCTGCATCCATAGGTGCTGCCAGCCCCTCCGCCTTGATACCGTGACAACCGGTACAGGCAGCTGCACCCGTTACAAGCTCTTTACCTTTTGCCGGATCTCCTTTTGCTTTAAGTGCAGGAAGATCTTTGTAGGCAAAATTGTGGAATTCTACATGTTTGTGCATCTGAGAGTGCGCAAAAGGCTCAACTCCCCAATATGTAACCAGCGTAAAAAATACTACTACCGCTAAAATTTTTAATTCTTTATTCATTCAGCACCTCCTACTTTTTCTTCTCAAGCATGGTTATGATCGGTAAAGCGATCCATAAACCAATAAACGTAAGTGCTGCATAAAGACCTATGGTATTAAATATTCCCATCGGAGGTACTTTACCCATAACTGTCAGCACAATCATATCGATCAGCAACACCCAAAACCAGATAGCAAAAAGTCCCCTTCTGTTTGCCGGTGCGACATTCGGACTTCTGTCAAGAAACGGCAGTAACATAAAAATCACCTGTGCAAATCCAAACGCCATCAAACCGATATCTTTCGAGAAAGGTCTCAGAATCTCATAACTCCAGAGGAAATACCACTCAGGATAGATATGCGGCGGTGTTTTAAGACCGTCAGCCGGATCGAAGTTCACCGGATCCATCGCAAATTCGAAATGGTAAAATACCAGATAGAAAAAGAATGTCAGGAAAACACCGAGTACAAAGATATCTTTGGAGAGGAAATCCCACTGAAATCTGATCACCTTTGCGTTTTTGGTATCGCCTGCAAGATATTTTTTGCTTTCTGCTTCAAAATCGATCTCTTCGCCATCCTGGTTGTTTACATGAGGAATACGTAATGTACCAAAGTGAAATACAATCAATAAGATGATAACCAATGGCAGAAGCATTACGTGTAGCATGAAGAATCTGCCAAGCATCGCATCACCAGGAACATAATCACCTCTGATCCATTCGACAAGACCGTTGAACTCCAGAGAACCGAGGCTAAATAGATTGGTAATAACCATACCCGCCCAGTAACTCATCTGACCCCATGGAAGCAGATATCCGGAAAATGCTTCAGCAGAAAATGTTACGAAAAGCAACATACCGGAAAGC
>QNZT01000195.1 GCA_003978455.1 Sulfurospirillum sp. | reverse complement strand
GGGGGCGAAGGAGAGCACTCTGGAGGCGTTGCAAAAGCAGTTGCACGACTTGACAGAGCGTATCAGCGGTGCGAAAGTGAAAGCAGAGAGACTCTCTCAAGAGTTTGAGAGTGCGCTGCAAGAGAGCGGTTTTGCGGACGTAGCGGCATTTCATGAAGCGTTGCCGCAGAAAGAGGCGATGGAACGGCTTCAGACTTTGTGTCGCAATCTACAAAGTACCTATGAAAAGCGCAAAACAGTTCATGAAGAGCGGACTAAAAAGTTGGAGGCGCATCTCAAGGCGGAGATCACCGTTACCCTGCCGCCGGACACCATTAAGTTAACGCATTTGGAACAAAGTCCCAAAAGCTACGCTAACGCTAAGTTCTCTTCAGCAGAGGGCTCACGCGCAGATGAACCGCGCTTAAATTCTTTTAACTTAGTGGCATTGACCCTGCCGCCGGACAGACTTTTGCAAGAGCTGGAGGGACTGAAGCAGGAGATGGAGCAGGTGCAGCAAAAAGAGGGGGAGATCGCCCAGAAACTAAAAGCTGACGATGAAAACCGCAGCAGACATACCGCGCGGCTGAGAGATATCGAAACATTGCAAAAGCAGCTCACCGTCGAAGGCAAACTCAACGAACTAATCGGCTCCGCAAGCGGCTCTAAGTTTGCCCGTTTTGCGCAGGGAATCACCCTCGATCAGCTGATCGCACTGGCAAACAGACATCTGCACTATCTGACCAAACGCTATATCCTCAAACGTGCCCAGCAGGAAAAACAGCTGCTTGAGATCGAAATCGTCGATACATTTCAGGGAAATATGGTACGCAGTGTCCATACCCTTTCGGGAGGGGAGAGTTTTATCGTCTCCCTGGCTCTGGCACTGGGACTTTCAGAACTGGCAAGCCAGAAGATACGCATCGACTCCCTCTTCCTCGACGAAGGCTTCGGCACACTCGACGCCCAAAGCCTGGAAACCGCACTCGATGCCCTGAATCGCTTGCAGGGAAAAGGGAAGATGATCGGCGTCATCTCACACGTCGAAGCGCTCAAAGAAAGGATACCGCTACAGATCAATATCGTTCCCAAAGGGGATGGTACGAGCAGGGTAGAGATGAAAAATTTGTAGTGTTACACAGCTACAATCTATTTCAATCCGAGTTTGACGATCAACCAAAATCCATTTCAAAATGTAATATTTACTTTACGATTCTAATTTTTATGTCATAATTTATGGGTATAATCAAGTGTAGAAAAGGGAGTCGTATGAGTGGTGTACCTGTGAGACTGGAGAGCAGAACATATCGGAGTATAGAGCTTTTTGCCGGAGCCGGAGGGCTTGCTCTGGGGCTGGAAAAAGCGGGTATCGAGCATCTGTTTTTAAATGAGATCAACAAGTATGCGGCGGCTACGCTGGTCAGAAACCGTCCGCATTGGAATGTGCTTGCGTGTGATATTGCAGAGATCGATTTTACCCCGTACCGGGGAGAGGTGGATCTGATCACGGGTGGATTTCCCTGTCAGGCGTTTAGTTATGCCGGGAAAAAGAGGGGTTTTGAAGATACCCGCGGTACGCTCTTTTTTGAGTTCGCAAGGGCGCTGAAAGAGGCAGAGCCGAAAGTGTTTCTGGCGGAAAATGTACGCGGACTGCTCTCTCATGAAAAAGGCAGAACGCTCAAAACGATGCTCCGGGTACTTGATGAGCTGGGGTACCATGTCTATGAGCCTCAGGTGTTGAAAGCGATCCACTACCGTGTGCCGCAAAAGAGAGAACGGCTCTTTATCGTCGGTGTGCGCAAGGAGTATCGCAAAGAGGCGGTTTTTGCCTATCCTAAACCCTTTGACAGAGTCTATACGCTCAAAGATGTTTTAAAAAAGGGTGCACTATACGATAGTGACGTACCGCCGTCACCCGGTCAGAAATACCCTCCGAAAAAGCGTGAGATTCTCGAAATGGTGCCGCCGGGCGGATACTGGCGTGATCTTCCTCCGGAGAAGCAAAAGAGTTTTTATCTTGGCGGAGGCAAGACCGGTATCGCAAGGAGGATCAGCTGGGACGAGCCGTGTCTGACGCTGACCTGCTCCCCTGCACAGAAACAGACTGAGCGTTGTCATCCGGACGAGACGCGACCGTTTCAGGTGCGTGAATATGCGCGTATTCAGACATTTCCGGATAACTGGGAGTTTGAGGGATCGGTAACAGAACAGTACAAGCAGATCGGCAATGCCGTACCTGTCAATCTCGCTTATGAGATGGGAAAATCGCTGGTAAAACTTCTGGAGAGCATCGACCGTGTCACGTTATAGTCTCTCTTTTATCACCGATGAGGATCTTTTTGCACACGTAAAAGAGACTGTGCAGAAGTACAGCTTCAAAATGGATCTCAAAAAGTTCAACCATAACCTGATCGACCCGATAAAACTGACGTTTGATACCTATGTGTACCAAAAGAGTGTTGAAGAGATCATTCAGAGTGAGATTATCCGGCAGATGGATAAATCCAATACCAACCATATCGGCTATTTTCACCAAAATATCTTCAAGTATATCGACAGTGACTGGGTGGTGCAGGAGAGTGGTTTTGACATCGTCAATGAAAAAGAGCAGATCTTTGTCGAGATGAAAAACAAACACAACACCATGAACTCCTCCTCTTCTCAGAAGACCTATATGCGGATGCAGCACAAGATTCTGGAAGGGAGTGATATACGTTGTCTGCTGGTGGAAGTGATCGCCAAAAAGTCTCAGGATGTGCCATGGCTGATCTCTATAGATGGAAAGCGGTATAGCCATGAGCATATACGTCGTGTTTCCATCGACCGTTTTTATGAGCGTGTGACGGGTGAAAAGTACGCTTTTCGCTCGCTGTGTGAGCAGTTGCCGAAAGTTTTGGAGGATGTGATGTCACAGCTTCATGAAGAGATGGTGGAAGATAGTGTTTTTGAAGAGTTGCAGGCGATCTCCCCAAATCTGCTAAAGAGTCTCTATCTGTTGTCGTTTCGGAGTTACGAAGGGTTTACTGAGTTGGATATCTGAGATACCGCACAGAGGCGGTATCGAAAATCATGAGTGGTAGTTCGGTGCTTCGTTGGTGATGGTGACATCGTGGACGTGGCTCTCTTTGAGTCCTGCGGCGGTGATCTCCACAAACTCCGCTTTCTCCTGAAATGTCTGAATATCTTTGGCACCGACATAGCCCATGGAAGCTCTGAGTCCGCCGATGAGCTGGTGGATGACGTTGCTCATCTTGCCGCGGTAGGGTACCATCCCCTCGATTCCCTCGGGAACGAGTTTATCGGCTGCGGTGCCTTCCTGAAAGTAGCGGTCGTTGCTGCCTTTTTGCATAGCACCGATACTGCCCATACCCCGGTAGGTTTTATACTGTCGCCCCTGATACATCAGTGTTTCACCGGGACTCTCTTCGGTACCTGCAAGCAAGCTTCCGATCATGACGGAGCTTGCGCCTACTGCCAGTGCTTTTGCAACGTCACCGGAGTATTTGATACCGCCGTCGGCGATAATAGGTACTCCCAGTTCTCGTCCTTTCGCCGCACAGGTTTCGATAGCGGTGATCTGCGGTACACCGACACCGGCGACGATACGTGTGGTACAGATGGAACCCGGTCCGATACCTACCTTGACCGCATCTGCGCCTGCTTCTGCAAGCGCTTCGACAGCTTCCGGTGTGGCGACGTTACCGGCGATAATGTCGATATCGAAACGTCTTTTGATCTCTTTGACGGTATCGATGATCCCTTTGGAGTGTCCGTGTGCGGAGTCGAGTACCAGTACGTCCACACCGGCATCGATCAGCGCTTCGGCTCTGTCGTACTGTCCGACACCGATCGCTGCACCTGCACCGAGGCGACCGTATTTGTCCTTGAAAGAGTTTGGAAAATCTTTGCGTTTTTTGAGATCTTTGATGGTGATAAGACCTGATAGGATACCGTTTTCATCGACCAGCGGCAGTTTCTCGATCTTGTGCTGGTGGAAGATCTTCTCCGCTTCGTCGAGAGAGATCCCTTTTTTAGCGGTGATAAGCGGTGCTTTGGTCATCACATCTTTGACTTTTTTGCTCATGTCATTTTCAAATCGGAGGTCTCTGTTGGTGAGGATTCCGACCAGTTCATTGTTCTCTCCGACTACCGGGAAACCGGAGATTTTGTATTCGTGCATCAGGTTGTTGGCATCCTGGATGGTGTCGTCCGGTTTGAGGTGGATCGGTTCGTTGATGACACCGCTCTCACTCTTTTTGACACGGCTTACCTCTTTTGCCTGCGATGCTATGTCCATATTTTTGTGGATGATACCTATGCCTCCCAGACGTGCCATCTTGATAGCTGCCTGATGTTCGGTGACGGTATCCATCGCCGCGGAGACGAAAGGGATGTTGAGTTTGATGTTGCGTGTCAGTATGGTTTTGATATCTACCTCTTTGGGGAGGATTTCGGAGTACTGCGGGATAAGCAGGATATCTTCGAAAGTGAGTGCTTTTTGTCGGATGTTCATAGTGCTACGCCTTTGCTTTGAGGATGTTTTCCAGACTCATAGAGCCGTCGAAAAGTGTTTGTTCGTCGAGGTGCTTTGCCACAAACTGCGCGCCGATGGGGAGTCCTTTGCTGCCTGTGCCTATCGGAAGTGAGAGTGCCGGGAGTCCCGCGAGATTGACGGCGATAGTATAGATATCGCTCAGGTACATCTCCAGCGGGTCTTTTTTGCTGCCGAACTCAAATGCCGGTGTCGGAGCGACCGGCATGAAGATCAGGTCAGCCTCTTTGAAGATCTCTTCATACTGCGCTTTGATGAGGTGTCTCGCTTTTTGTGCACGGATGTAGTATGCGTCGTAGTAACCGGAGCTGAGGACGAAGGTGCCCAGCAGGATACGCCGTTTGACCTCTTCGCCGAATCCCTGTGCACGTGTTTTGAGATACATCTCTTTGAGGCTGTCCGCTTCGGCTCTGTTTCCGTAACGCACACCGTCGTAACGGCTCAGGTTGGTACTCGCTTCCGCCGTGGCGATGATATAGTAGGTGGCGACGTCATATTTGGAGTTGATCATATTTTTATGGACGATCTTGTGTCCCGCATCTTTGAGTGCCTTGATCGCTTCCTCTATCGCTTCGCGCACCTCGTCTCCCGCCTCTTCCATATAGTTGTCGATGACGGCGATGGTCAGTTTACGGTTGGGATCGATTTTGTCACTGACCTTTTCATGAGGGATGTTTATGCTGGTGGAGTCTTTGGGTTCGTGACCGGCGATGATGTCGTAGAGGATAGCGGCATCTTCTACATTTTGGGTGATAGGACCGATCTGATCGAGAGAGCTGGAGTAGGCACCCAGACCGTAACGGCTCACCTTGCCGTAGGTCGGCTTCATACCGACACATCCGCAAAATGCAGCAGGCTGGCGGATACTGCCGCCCGTGTCGCTTCCCAGCGCCGCGATGGCGATACCGCCCGCGACCGCCGCCGCACTTCCGCCGCTGCTCCCGCCGGGTACATAGTCAGGGTTGTGCGGGTTGCGGGTTTTGCCGTAAAATGAGCTTTCGGTGGAACTT
>QNZT01000032.1 GCA_003978455.1 Sulfurospirillum sp. | reverse complement strand
TGATCTTCTCCAGACCATCAACTTTCTGGAAGGATGTAATGATAAAAAAAGTTATGAGAAACTCCAAAATGACCTGGAAGTGCTGATCGAGTTTATCACTCTGTTTGAAAAGCAGATCGATTCAGGACGCACCGAAACTTTGTTGAAAAAAGCAAAGAAGATATACAAAAAGCTCACTGCATACGAACAACGTGACAAATATCTTCTCATCATTCAGATGCTGCTTAATCACATGGATGATGAGGCAGAAGCTGATACAATCGCATATCTGAAAAAGAGAAAAAGAGCGTTAGTCAAAAAACAGAAAAAGCACAACAAGATCATATTAAAGCGAGACCTGCTTTAATATGTAAACTATTTTTGCTATAATCCTCACAAAGATTACATCAATCATGTGAAAGGAAATAATATGCTGAAAATAGTCCGTCGTTTGCTGCTTTCGACAATGCTAATCTCTCTTTTTGTCGCCTGCTCCAAAACCCCCTATACACACCGAAATCAAGTGGTTATCTTCTCTCCTCAGCAAGAGCTTCAGATGGGATATCAGGCAGCACGTCAGATATTGCAAAAAGAGCCGGTTAGCAATGATCCCCGACTCAATGCCATTGTCAGAAAAGTCGGCACTAAAATAGCGCAGGCTGCAGCACAACCGGGATACAAGTGGCAGTTTTTTGTTATCGACAAGGATGTTCCCAATGCTTTTTGTCTGCCAGGCGGCAAAGTCTTTGTCTACTCCGGACTCTTTCGTGCAGTACAAAATGAAGACCAGCTCGCTACGGTTATAGGACACGAAGTAGCACATGCAATCGCCCGTCACGGTGCAGAACGGATGAGTATGATCCAGCTTGGACGTATGGGCAAACAGTTGGCTACACAAGCGATAGGAGGAGGAAAATACGCCGGTATCATCAATCAGGCATATGGAGCCGGTGAGACTTTCGGTATGGTACTCCCTTTCAGCCGAAAGTTTGAATACGAAGCCGACGAAATAGGACTCTATCTGATGACAAAAGCGGGTTACGATCCGCGCCAGGCACTAACATTTTGGCAAAATATGATGCAGCTGACACGCAACAGCAGAAAACCGCCGGAATTTCTCTCCACGCACCCTGCAGACATACACCGTATCGAGAGGCTGAAAAGACTCATCCCAAAAGCGTTAAAATATTATAGATAAAGCAAAGGAAAAAGTGTGAACCAACAGGAAAAAATCGTCACAATGTTCGACAATATCGCAGGAACCTATGATGTCGCAAATCGCGTACTCAGTTTCGGAGTCGATAAAAGATGGCGTAAAGAAGCATGTGACAAGACCTATACACTCTACGACAAACCCGTTGTCGATATGATTCTTGATGTCGCATGCGGAACAGGTGATATGTGTCAATTCTGGGATACCCATGCAAAGAAAAAAGGGATATCTGTCAAGGAGATTTACGGTGTCGATCCTTCCGAAGGGATGCTCACAGAAGCGCGAAAAAAGGGACTGAATGCGAAGTTTATCCAGGCGGAGGCAAAAGATTTGCCCGTCAAGGACAACTCCACCGATATCCTCAGCATCTCATACGGTCTGCGAAATGTGGTAGATCGCAAAGAGGGTCTTGCAGAGTTTTACCGTGTTCTGAAACCGGGCGGTATCCTGACTATTCTGGAGTTTACCAAACTGCAGAAACAGACACTCCCCTCAAGAGCCAGGGATTTTTATATGAAAAAGATTTTGCCGCTTGTGGGAGGACTACTCTCACGAAACTATGAAGCCTACAATTACCTGCCAAACTCCATAGAGGGCTTTTTGACAAAAGAGAAATTGGTTGAAGAACTTGAAGAGACAGGATTTGAAGTCAAAGAGGCAAAAGGATACTCACTCGATATCTCTACCCTCTTTATCGCCGTCAAACCGGCATAGAGATAATTTCAGGTACGAGAGGAGAGCTTACCCGCAGATAAGCAGCTTATAATGGCTCTCTCCTCTCAGGAAGTTTACGCTACGAAATTCGGAATACGAATCATCTGACCGGGATAGATTTTATCTGGATCTTTGATCACCTCACGGTTCGCTTCAAAAATCTCTGTATATCTTCTACCGTCTTTATAGTAAATCTCAGCAATTTTCCAGAGAGAATCTCCCTTTTGAATCTCATAAAAAATATCTTCAATAACCTGTGCATCTTCTGTTTCCAGTTCGTCTGCATTGACTTTTGAGACACCTTCGATATTACCCGCGATGAGAGCTGCTTTTACTTTATCTTCCGCGCTTTTCGCCTTTCCTTTCAGATAGACAGTATCACCTCTGACTTCAACTTCCAATCCATCGATAGGCATCGTCTCCTTCTCCTCTTCGATCAGCTTCTTGACATTTTCATTGTCATCACCTTTTCCCAGTATCTTTGCACCGGCATCTTTGAGAAAATCAAAAAATCCCATTTCTACTCCTTTTTAGTAAGTTGAAGTCAATTATAACACACTCAGATAAAAGAAATGTTATTTTGCTAAATATATTCCCGCTTTAAGAGAGATTCACTTTTTCCCGGGTCGAAAGCAACGGATCACCTCTTCATGACAGACCATAAAAGGTCCCTCGATCAGATCGATACAGTAGGGTACTGCCGGAAATACGGCATCCAGACACTCTCTGATAGATTTCGGTTTTCCCGGAAGATTGATGATGAGACTGCTGTTGCGAATCCCTGCCGTCTGACGCGACAATATCGCCGTCGGTACATATTTGAGGCTGACCGCACGCATCTGTTCGCCGAAACCTGGCATCATCTTGTCACATACCGCTTCTGTCGCTTCGGGTGTCACATCACGTGCCGCAGGTCCTGTACCACCTGTCGTGACGATCAGCGCACAACCCGCCTCTTCAAGCTCTACCAGCGCCGCTTCGATCAACTCCTGCTCATCCGCCACACAACGATAGAGAAACTCCAGCTCATTTTGCAGATACGCTTCCATCGTCTCGATGATCGCTTTGCCGGAAATATCTTCGTAAATCCCGGCACTTGCCCTGTCCGATGCCGTCACGACACCGATTTTAATCTTATCCATCTAATATATGTCCTCCCTTTTTGATAAAATAGACCGTGGCAAACGGTTTGAAATATGCCATCACCGCAACCGGATCGATGATCCTGTCCCTCCCGCCGAGATAGACTTCGAGAGTGATACCCCTGCTGCTGAGTGCTTGCAGTTTCTCTCTTTCCCAGGGATAGTGGAGCAGGCAGAAGAGTTGTTCCTCCAATGCCATTACGTTAAGAAAATCCAAGCGCGGTTTATCTGCGCGTGAGCCCTGCGCTGAGCAGAACTCAGCGTTAGCGTAGCTTTTGGGACTTTGTTCCGAAAGCGTTGACTTGATGGATTTTTCTTTTTCTTCCTCCTCTGCTAAATACGGTGTCAAATCTTTTTTCGCAGGATAGGCGATGTTTTTCAGAAACTGCCGAAGATAAAGCTTCCTGTTTTTTCGAAAACTTTCAAGTTGCTTCTCCTTAAACGCTCTATCTTTGTCCAGAAAGAAGGCAGGCGATATCAGCTGCAACCGATCGATTCGCGTCCGGGTAACCAATGCAAACTCCACTGCATCGATCGCCCCCTTGCTGAAACCCGCCACCGTATAGCTGCTCTCATGAAGATAGCCGCGAAAAAGCGCCTCTTCCCCCTGTAGTGAAAAACCGCTAA
>QNZT01000138.1 GCA_003978455.1 Sulfurospirillum sp. | reverse complement strand
CCTTTGACGATCGCATGAATATCCATATATCTTTCTCCTCTTATGATAGTTCAAGCAAGTAGAGCTTTTTACGCTCCGATGAGCTGGCGATATTTGCCTGCATACGGTATTTTGTCACTGTCCTGCGCCCGAGTTTGATACCGAACTGTTCTTCTACTTTTTGCAAAATCTTATTGTCGCTCAACGGTTTTTTCCGATCTTCGTTTTTGATCACCTCTTTGATAAAATCCTTGATCTCTGTGTTGGATGTCTCTCCATCTTCACCGAGTCCTGTAGAGAAGAAGCTTTTGATCGAAAAGATCCCTCTGTCGCAGGAGAGATACTTCCCGGCAATCGCACGGGAAATCGTCGAGTGGTGGTGTCCGAGATCGGTTGCGAGATCATCCAGTTTCATCGGCTTGATCGCTCCGCCCATGAAAAAGTCATACTGATAATCGACAATCGTCAATCCTATCTTCATGAGCGTTCCCTTGCGCATCTCCAGTGCATCGACCATCGCTTTGGCGTCTTTGATCTTCTCCTTGACAAAATCGAACTGCTCATCGATACCGCCTAGATCAAAATCGACCGACGGGTAGTAGGAGTCGTTCAACCGTACCTTCAGCTGCCCGCCGCTGTTTTCGACAAAGATATCGGGAATAATCTGTATCTCGTCGTGTTGAAAAGCGATCGCCGGAGGATTTTGAAACTTGCGTATGACACGAATCGCTTCATGAAAGCCCTGTTTTTTCTGGTATCGCTCGATATTCTCGAAATCTTCGATAATCTCCCGGGCACACAGATAAACATCATCGGGCAAGTCATATTCATGAAGCTGGAACATAAACGACTCCAGCAAATCCACCGCACCCACTCCCGAAGGCTCCAGATAGATAAACTTTTTACGCACCTGCTCCACATCTTCGACACGCTCCCCGATCTCTGCCGCAAACTGCTCTATATCGACATCGAAATAGCCGTTTGGGTTGATATGGTCGATAATCGCATAGGCGATTTTCTGCGACTTCTGTGTCAAAAAAAGCGGCGGTACGATCTGTTTGTACAAAAGATCGTAGAGCGACTCTTTTGAGGTATGCATCGCTTCGATCTCATCAGTGACGGCATTTTTGCGATACTCCGAACGCTCTCTCTTTTTTGCGGTGCGGGGTGTCACTTCATTTCCGGAGACGATTTCGACAAAAGGGTTCTCTTTTGCCATCTCGTCAAGTGTCTCTTTCAAAGAGGCGACATCCGCCTGCAGGATAGGAAGCCACCCGCGCAGGGTCTGGGAGAGTTTGTGCTTTGAGGTGATATTGTGGCGCAGTTTCATATCTTGAAATCCTCACCGAGATAATATTTGCGCACCATGGCATTGTCCGCGATTTCCGAAGCACTGCCGTACGCCAGCAGTTCCCCGCTTTTGATCACATAGGCGCGGTCACAGATAGAGAGTGTTTCACGGACATTGTGGTCGGTGATGAGCACACCGATCCCCAGCTTTTTCAAGTCGTTGATGATACTCTGAATATCGTTCACTGCAATAGGATCGACGCCGGCAAACGGTTCATCCAGCAGCAGAAAATTTGGCTCTATCGCCAGGGAACGGGCGATTTCACACCGTCGCCGCTCCCCACCACTCAGGGAAAGTCCGATACGGTCGCGGATATGCAAAATCTTGAAAATCTCCAGCAGCCGCTCGACCCGCTGCTCCTGTTCAAAAGTATCGGGTGTGGCGATCTCCGCGGCAAGCCGGATATTTTCCTCAACAGTCAGCTCTTTGAAGATACTCGACTCCTGAGGCAGATAACCGACCCCTTTTTGCGCACGTACATGAAGCGGTGACTTGGTCACATCATGTTCATCGAGATAGACTTTGCCGTCTGTCGGGGGAATCAAACCACAGATCATATAAAAAGTGGTGGTTTTCCCCGCACCGTTGGGTCCCAGCAGTCCTACCACTTCACCGCTGCGTACATCAAGAGAGAAATCTTTGATAATCTGATGCTTTTTGATGATTTTGGAGAGATGTTCCGCTCTTAATGTGTGACTCATTTATCCTATCCTGTATCTTCTCTTTACTCCCTCGGGAATAATCTCTACGGTAATATAGTCAAAACCGTATGCCTTCAGTATCTCTTCCAGTTTTTCATCTGCCCACTCGATGAAATGGTACCCCTCTTTTTCCAGATTTTCCAGCAAACCGCTCTCCAGAAATTTGGCGGTACCCTCGTTATAGATATCGTAATGATATACTTTATCGTCATAAATGTTCATGATAGAAAAAGTGGGTGAAGTCGCCTCCTGGGGGATTCCCAGCAATTTGACAAACGCTTTGACCAGCGTCGTTTTTCCGCTGGCGAGATCCCCTTTCAGCAGGATAATCCCGCCGTTAGATTCAATATGCTTAATTTTTAGAACTACTTCTTCTATTTCATTTATAGATTTTATCATAATTTACAGTAAATTGGAAGTTTTTACAATATTTTTCAGATGTTTTTTCGCCAAGCCCGATTCTACCGACTCTCTTGCCATCTCGATTCCATCCTGCATATCTCTCGCTTTGCCGTCCACGACAAAAGCCATCGCCGCATTTAAGAGTACAATATCCTGTTTTGGTCCCTTTTCACCTTCGAAAAGCTTAAGCGTAATTTCGGCATTTTCTGTCGCATTTCCCCCTCTGATCGCATCGGCGGGGGCAAGCTGAAAACCATACTCACGGGGATCGATGACAAAATCACTCGTCTTGCCATTTTCAAGCCGTGTGGCGTAGGTGATATCGCAGATACTGATCTCATCCATCCCGTCCCTGCTGCTGACGGCAACCGCACTTCGGGTATCGAGCAGGCTGAGTGCCGTGACGATCCGCTCCAGAAAGGCATCGCTGAAAACGCCGATCAGATACTTTCTGCTGCCTGCGGGATTGGTCAAAGGTCCGAGGATATTAAAAATCGTTCTGTGCGGAAGCGACTTTCGTATCGGCATGATATACTTCATCGCCGGATGGTGATTGACTGCGAACATGAAGGTAAAACCGGTCTCTTCCAGCATCCTGACCTGCTGCTGGGGAGAGAGGTTTAGATTGATCCCCAGTGCCTCGAGCATATCCGCCGAACCGGAGTTGCTGGTGATCGCCCGGTTGCCGTGTTTTGCCACATAACATCCCATCGAGGAGAGTATCAGCGCGACGGTGGAGGAGATATTGAAACTCCCGCTCTTGTCCCCGCCCGTCCCGACAACATCGATCAACTTTTCCCTCAATGCCTCATCCATCTCCAGCTTGATCGAGTGCGCTCTCATGACATCCACCGCCGCGGCTATCTCCTCCGCACGCTCACCCCGTTCGTACAACTCCACCAGATAAGCCCTGGCTTCATCCGAATCCATCTGCCCCGTAAAAATCTTCTCAAACTTCGCTTTCGCCTCTTCAAACATCACAACTCCTTTACATACTCCGATTTTTTACTTTTGGGAATCGACTTGGTCACAGGAATCTGCAACACTTCATAACGCACTGTCCTGTCAAGATAGCTTCACATCCTTTGCAGGCTTCGCAACCGTACCGTTGACAGACACCACTTTCGACTTGCACATATCCTCCGCAATCGTCCGCCGCTTGGTAATATTGACACTATTGATAAATTTATCGACCCTCACACCCAGCCTTTGCAATTTTTTGCGTTCATTTTAGTCAAAATATGTATAATTTCCGGTAAAAAACGTGGCTATGATTTTTTATCTTTTTCCAAAGGAGGACAAATCCTCCCTCCGGTCTGAGCCTCCTTTGGAAAAAGATAAAAAATCTTACTGCGAAAAATATCACAACTTAAAAGAGTTCAAAGAGTGCTTCAAAAAGAGGCTCAGACCATCGGGAGGATTTGTCCTCTTTTTGAAGCACTCTTTGAACTCCTGCCGGACGCAATCAGAAAGGAAAAACATATGAAAAAAAAGATCAAAAAAGCCGTTCTCGCATACAGCGGAGGACTCGACACCAGCATCATCCTCAAATGGCTCCAGGATGAATACAACTGCGAAGTCGTCACCTTCACCGCAGACCTCGGACAAGGCGAAGAGGTAGAACCCGCACGCCAG
>QNZT01000181.1 GCA_003978455.1 Sulfurospirillum sp. | reverse complement strand
ATATTAGCTCTACCAGACTACGGGAACATCCGGAAGCGAACTACCTTCCCAAATCTCTCGCAGATGAGATCATGCACTATTACAAACAGAAAAACAAGGAGAAAAATGAATAAGAAAATCGAAACCATCGTCAAAGTACTCGATGATAAAAAAGCGGAAAATATACAGGCATTTGATATGCGTGGTCAAGAGTACCTGGTAGACGATGTTATCATCGCCAGCACGCTTGGTCAAAAACACGGAGCAGCCCTGCTGGACTACCTCAAACCGGAACTCAAAAAGCTGGGAGAACAGATTCTGCACACAGACGAAAGCGAAGAGTGGATCGTCATCGACCTCGGGGATATGCTCATCCACCTCATGACACCCGAACACCGCACGAAATACAACATCGAAGAGTTCCTGACAGAACACAAGAGGATGAGAGAAGCTTCATGAAACCGACCCCGTTCCGGGCGGTTTCACAAATATTCAGATAATTTACCTGACACTGATACCTTCGTTAAAGTACTTGATTAACGGATAGACAAAAAATTCGATAATCCTTCTTTTTCCGACTTTCATTTCGGCAGTGGCAGTCATACCCGGCATCAGGTACTTCCTCTCTCCTTCTACCATCAAGGAGGTCTGTTTCGGCTTGATATATACTTCATAAACAGGTCCTTTTCGCTTATCTTCTATCGCATTGGCACCTATTTTGGTAACAACACCATCGATCAGACCATATTTCTGAAAGTTGAAAGTATCAATTTTAATTGCAACAGGCATACCCACTTTGATATAACCGATATCTTTGTTTTCTACGATCGCTTTAAGCTGGATCGGTACATCGTCTGGTACGATCGATGCCAGTTTTTCCGCCGGTGTAACCACAGCTCCTATCGTATTTACACCCAGCTTGGCAACGATACCGTCAACCGGCGACGTGATAACCTGTTTGCGCTTTCTAAACTCTATTGACTCGATTTCAGACTTATACGAAACTATCTTTTTCTCCAGATCCAACAATGCATTGTAGAGTTTGTTTCTGAAATCCTTGCGAATCAACCCTCTTTTCATATTCGTTTCATTCAGTTTTTGCTTCAGTCTTGCGATTTCATGATCTAACTTATCAATCTCACTTGCATAGCTTAGATTTTGCTTTTCCAGCTTATAATAGTCATCTTTTGCGATAATATCCAGTACTGTTTTCAATCTCCTCTGCTCTTTCATTCCGAGATCATACAACTTTTCCATCTGTACTTTCTGTATCTCACTTGTACTGATCTGCTCTTTCAGCTGATTTGCCTGTTCATCTATCTGTCTGTTTTGCTCCTTGATAGTTTTGAGAGCTGTATCGTACACTTTCGTCACCAGAGCGGCTGTATGAGGATCCACTCCGGGAGGTATCTCAAACGGCTTGTTGTCGAGGATCGATCTGATTTTTGCAGCTTCAAGCTCAAACTGAAGTAAAATCTTTTTCTTCGCTTCGATATTGGTCTCTTCGATCGTCGGATCGATCTCTATAACAGGGTCACCTTTGTGCACTTTGTCACCCTCTTTCACATATATCTTTTTTACGACACCCGTCGTCAGTGACTGTAGTATTTTCACTTCACCTACCGGAACTACAGTAGCTCTTGCGCTGACAACTATATCTGTCTTGCCAAAGAAAAGCCATAAAAATGTCAATGTCATTAAAATCAATATAGTCCATAAAATCCCTCTGCCAAGAGGACTGACAGGTCGCTCCTCAATCTCCACCAAATGCGGTTTGAAACTATTTTTGTCTTTGATACTTTTCAACTAACCTCTCCTCTTCTCATATGGACTGCTGTGTATAAAGATGATGATAATAACCTTTTTTCGCCATCAACTCTTCATGTGTTCCCGCTTCGACAATCTGTCCCTTATCCATGGCGATGATAACATCACAATCTTTCACCGTAGAGAGCCTGTGGGCGATGATAATCGTCGTACGTCCCCGCTTGATCTTTTCCAGGTTGGCATTGATAATCTTTTCAGACTCATAATCTAGTGCAGAAGTGGCTTCGTCGAAAATCAATATCCGGGGATCCACCAAAAGCGCTCTGGCGATAGCAACCCTCTGACGCTGCCCTCCCGAAAGCGTGGAACCTCTCTCCCCTACTTCCGTATCATACCCCTCGGGAAACTCTGAAATAAAAGTATCCGCACCGGATATTCTCGCAACACGGATGATCTCATCCATCGAAGCATTCGGTCGCGCCATGGCGATATTCTCTTTGATCGTCCCTTTAAAGAGATAATTTTCCTGCAACACCACACCAATCTTCGTACGAAACCATTTCGGATCAAAATGGCGGATATCGACACCATCGACAAAGACCACACCTTCTGTCGGCATATAGAGCCTCTGGATGATCTTGGTAACTGTACTTTTACCACTACCGCTCCGCCCGATGATACCGACACTCATACCTGCCTGAATAGAAAACGAGAGGTCTTTCAGTACCATCGCAGCACCCGGTTTATAGGCAAAATTTACTTTATTAAATGCGATATCTCCTCTGATCTGCGCAAGTGTGATCGCTTTCTCATTTCTCTGTTCTGTCGGAGTATTTAAGATATCTCCAAGTCTGTCAACCGAAAGCAGCGTCTGTTGAAATTCATTCCACAGATTTACCAGTCTCAGCACAGGACCGCTGAATTGGTTTGCAAACATCTGAAAAGCGATCAACTGACCTACCGTCAAATCCCCTTTAATAACCATCAATACACCAAAATAGAGAATCGAAATCGTCATCAGCTTTTGCAACATACCTGACAAACCACCCAGAAGAAAGCCGAAATTGCTCAGTTTAAAACTTGCACTGACATAATCAGCCAGTTTATCTTCCCATCTCTTCTGCATCGCACCTTCAAGCGCCAGTGACTTGACCGTTTCAACACCGGTAACCGACTCGACGAGAAAAGAGTTTTGCTCTGCACCCATATTGAACTTTTCGTTCAAACGCTCACGAAACTTCGGCGTAGCGAACAAATAGATGAGTGCGATCACAAACACAAATCCCATCACCATAAATGTCAGTTTAACACTATACAAAAACATCACCGCCAAAAAGACGAAACTAAACAAAACATCCAGCAAAACAGTCACCGATTTGTTGGCGATAAAACTCCTGATCTGATCCAGTTCCCTCACTCTGGCGATAATATTACCGACTTGACGTACGACAAAGTAACCAAACGGTAGCGCCATGAGGTGATGGTAGAGCTTGGCACCCAGTTTTGCATCGATTTTCGACGTCGTATGCACAAAAACATAGTTACGCATATAGTTCAGCAAAAAGTCAAAAATAGTTACCACCAAAAATGCGATTGCTAGCACGTCCAGTGTCGATATAGAGTGATGCACAAGTACTTTATCGAGTATCACCTGCGTGAAAAGCGGTGTGACCAGACCAAACAGCTGAATCACAAACGACGCAAGCAACACTTCAAAAATAATTTTCTTGTAATTTAAAATCTCTTTGAGAAACCAGCCAAAACCAAATTTAATCTTTTCTGTAAAAACACGATGTTTCAGGACAAGACTTTTTCCTGAAAAATCTTTTGTAAATTCATCATAACTCATCAAAACCGGTTTCATAGTATGCGGATCATATACAAGCAACTCTTTTTTCTCTTTGTTCGCTCTGATGATAGGTCTGTACTCACCATCTTTCA
>QNZT01000048.1 GCA_003978455.1 Sulfurospirillum sp. | reverse complement strand
AAACAGTGGGAAGATCGTGTGAAAAAGGTGGTTGATAGAGTGAAAAACGGTGTCGGACACTCTGTGACTGTCGGGATTGCAACCTCTGGTGTGCCTAACTATTGGAACCCTAAGACACATAATGAATATCTTACAAAAGCACGTAGATTGCTCGGTTATCGCGAAAAGGGAAAAGTACTGGCGAAAGAGAACAGTTGGTTTTTCGCAGATTTCTTTCAAAAGACATTGCAGATAGAACCGGGTGTAGATGTCGACCACAAGTGGTCTTTCGGAGACAACACCCACCCGAATCAAAACGGCAGAAAAGCTTTTGGTCAGGCGATCATCGAAGCGATGTAGCCTTATCTGGATTGATCTCCTGTAGCCGAAGAAATTTTTCGGCTACAATCCAAATGTAACCAATAGATTTCCATCTTCTACCCTGACATTTTTTACAAATGATCCCTGGATCGAGTTTCTGTCCATCTTGTAGATCGGGATCTGCCTAAAGACTTCGTTGATCAGCGGTTTTAGCTGATTTGCCACGGAACCGTTGAGAAAATTTCCAAGTTTATAGCCGTTGATATCGAGCTTTTCGATGTTTGGATCGTTGAGGTAGATACTTCCTGTTTTGGCATCGAAGTAGGGCTTTCCGGAGACATAAACCGAACCCTGTTGCTGCGGTATCAGACTGTTTGAAAAAAGCACCGTCGCACCGGCTGTGATGCGGTCACTCCCTTTTTGCAAAAGTGCTTTGGGATTTTTGAGTGTCACTTTGCCGTAGTCGGTATTTTGGGTTACAGGGAACTGTCTCTGCAGAGACTGGGTGAGTCTGGATGCCGGTATAACGATCGTCATGCCGGATGGATTGATATCTTTGATACAGCCTGTGAAAAGCAACGTCAAAAGCAGTAACATAGCGCCAATATAGTGTTTCATGAAGGATTCTCCTTTTGTTGTAAATAGTATTCATTATAACCGGAAAAAATAAATAATCAAAACTTTCAAAAAATCCTTGACAAATAAGAAATTTTCTTGTATAATTTCGGCTCTTTTGAAGAACACTACAACATTCCGGATTAGCTCAGCGGTAGAGTAGGTGACTGTTAATCACTTGGTCGCTGGTTCGAATCCAGCATCCGGAGCCATCTTATTTTTGAATAATTTATTATGAAAGATTCTAACCTCCTCACTTTTTCATTTTCTTAATTCAGTACCTATTTTTATCATCGCACTGACCAATATTGATTTTATTTTTGCCGATATAGTGATTATATAAGAGTAATCTGTATAAAGGAGTTTTATGAAAAAAGGTATTGTTGTTTTATCAATGGTGACAGTGGGTCTGTTTAACGGTTGTGGTGGTTCAGCAGTAGAGAACGATACCGCTACAACAGGAACGGGATATTATATCGATTCAGCCGTAAGTGGTGTTGATTATGTGTGTGGTATGCAAACAGGCAAGACAGGTACAGATGGAAGTTTTATATTTGAAAAAGGGGCAGACTGTACTTTTTCGATCGGAGATATGATACTTCGTAAAGTAGATAGCCGTAGTTTGAAAGAAAATGTCAAAATAATTGAAGATAATCTTACAGTTGCTACACTACTACAGACACTTGACAGTGATGGAGATCCTGAAAAAGCGGGTATTACTATTTCTCCTGAAGTTGCCAGAATTTTGCAGCAAAATAAGATTGTTAAATTACCTGAAAATGAAAATGAAGTTGTTGAAATTTATGAAATGATCAAAAATGTAAACGATTATCATGGTACTCTAAAAAGTGTCGAAGAGGCACGGGCACACTTAAATAAGACAAAAAAGTCATTTGCAGATAACACATCAAATAGCAGTCAGAAAGGATTACACGGTGATGGCATCTTCACTTATAAAGGGTTACAATGGCAGGATAATGATGAGATAAAGGGAAATCGTGTGCAATATGCAGATCGTAACAGTTACTGTAGTCAGTTAAGGCTGGGTGGTTATAGCGATTGGCGGCTTCCTAGTGTTGAAGAGTTCAATCAGTTAAATGAAGTAAAGGATCAGTTGCATTTTGCATGGAGTGAAGAGAACTATATCTACTGGACATCTGACAGTACAGAGAGTATAATCCGTATGTACAATTTGTCAAACGGTATGTCCCCTTTGTATCATATTGACAGGTTAACCGGCTATGGCTGGAGTATTCGATGTGTCAGAGATACTTCTTCTTCAAAAAAAGATGAAGACAAACAGAGTGCAGCGCAACAACAAAATGTGAATTCTGATATTACTTATGAAAGCAAAATCAGTGATATTTTTCAAGGTTATTCGTCAAAAACAACTACGGTCGCTTTTCAATATTATCCACGAGCAACACTCTATCTTTTTGATAGTGATAAAAGTTTTCGGTTTGGCGATAGCAACTCTGAAGTAAACGGTTCTTATCAGTTGTCTGGAAATAGTGTAAAAAGCGGTGAAACACTGCTGGAGCTTAAACAAGGTGATCGTGTTATTTATACCATTACTTATCTGGGAGCGTATAAAAAACATACAATTTTCGTACGTATCAACAACAATGCGATTAATAACAGTTACATTAGTCTGATGAATCCCTATCGTGGAAGTTTCGAGCGAATAGTTGATGAAGCGGATGAAACTTATGGCGGTATTGAACAGATGTATCGAGCCCTTTTCAAATAGTGTTGCATAAAGTGCCGCCTGCTTTTCGGCAGGTGGTATTTTTTATGAAAAAATAGTACACTAAAGGATGTTTAATCCTCTTTCAAATCCCCACATCCAGACCCTCTACGCTACGTTTGCCCCAAAACCGGATTTGCACCACCTGAAATGGGAGCGTTTCGAACTTCCCGATGGCGATTTTGTCGATTGTGTCTGGTACGGTGAAAACTTTGCGATGCAAGAGCGTCCGGTCACGGTGCTTTTTCATGGGCTGACGGGATCGGTTCGTTCTCCCTATATTCTGCGGACGATGGAGCGGCTCGGCAAGCTTGGGTTTGCGGTGGTGCTGATGCATTTTCGCGGCTGTTCCGGCGAGTCGAACCGACTGCCGCGATCCTATCACAGCGGCGACACTGCGGATGCCACTCTCTGGCTTCATGAAGTTAAAAAGCGCTATCCCAACAGTCCGCTCTTTGCTGTCGGTTTTTCACTCGGCGGAAATATGCTGCTGAAGCTGATGGGAGAGTGCGGAGCAGATGCACTTCCCGATGCGGCAGTGGCGGTAAGTGCACCGATGGATCTGGCTGCGTGTGCAAAGAGGATCGATCAGGGCTTTTCCAGGCTCTATCAACGGCATCTCATGAAGCCTCTGAAAGAACAGTTGATCGACAAATACAGACTTTTTGATATGCAGGCTTTGATCGGTCTGCGTGAAAGGGATGTGGCAAGATTGAAAACTTTTTGGGAGTTCGACGATGTCTATACAGCACCTGTGCATGGATTTGAAAGTGTCGGAGAGTACTATGCGCGCTGCAGTGCGAAACGATTTCTCTCCGGTATCGTCAAACCGACTCTGATTCTCCACGCCGAAGATGATCCCTTCACCGGAGAGGATGTGATCCCCGGCGCGTCCGATCTGCCAGGAGATGTCACACTTGAGGTGCACAAACAGGGCGGGCATATCGGTTTTGTGCACGGGAGCTTCATGAAGCCGGAGTTTTGGCTTTTTGAACGTATCGCGGACTATCTGGCGACTTTTTCGAGTTTGCCGCCTCTGCAGAGATAGAACTGATCGAAGTCGTTTGCGATAAAAACCGTCCCTTTGTAGTGCTCTTTGATCTCCTCTTCCAGAAGATTGACGCCATAGGGTGA
>QNZT01000074.1 GCA_003978455.1 Sulfurospirillum sp. | reverse complement strand
ACTTTAGGAATCACCGCTCCTATTGCTGCTGTGGCGCTTGGCGCTAAAGTGATAGAGAAACATTTTATCCTTGATAAATCTATCGGTGGTCCTGATGCAGATTTTAGTCTTGATAAAAATGAGTTTGCACAAATGGTAAAAGCGGTGCGAGATACAGAAAAACTACTAGGCAAAGTGGACTATAGCATGAGTGAAAAGAAGCAAAAATCGAGACAATTTTCCAGAAGCCTTTATGTGGCAAAGGATATCAAAAAAGGAGAAATTCTTACAGAGGAAAATGTGCGTTCAGTTAGGCCTGGGTATGGGTTACATCCAAAGTATTTAAAAGAGATATTAGGGAAATGTGCAAGCGAAGATATAGCATTTGCAACGCCGTTATGTTTGAAGTTGGTAGAGTAGGTATAGTTTATAAAAAATTAAGTACTGTTGAAGTATAATCGTTCATACGATTATACGAATAAAAGGGGATCTTGATGCAGAAGATACGAAGTACGTTTACAGTCTCAGATTTTATTATAGATGAATTAAATGAAATAGCTGAAGAGTTAGATGAAAAAAAGAGTCATATCGTTGAAAAAGCACTTAGTATGTATTTTGATTACCTTGAGGCACAGATTGCAGATAAACGTCTTGATGACATCAAAAATGGCAAAGAAAAAGTGATACCTGCTGAAGAGGTATTTAAAGAACTCGGACTTTGATGTATACACTACATATCTTAACATCTGCCAAAAAAGAGTTGAAAAAACTTGATCATGTCGCACAACAGCATATAAAAGAGAAGCTTATTTTACTTGTTGAAAACCCTGAAATATTAAAGAACAATATAAAACCTCTGAAGGGAGAGCACAAGGGATTGTTCAGGCTACGCGTGAACCAATATAGGGTGATATTTCAGATCAAGGAAGATAAGCTTATCATTACCATTGTCCGCATAGGGCATAGAAAAGAAGTCTACTGATCGCCAGAAGCCTTTTTGTATCAAAAGATATCAAAAAAGGGGAACTCTTTATGGAGGAGATTCCCGTTCTGTCAGACTAAAGCTTCCTCTTCGCTATAGTGTGCTACTTCCTTTTCAAGGATTGGTTTTTTTGCTTCTATGACTTTGATGATGGACTCCAGTGCTGTTGTGACGCGCATACACCACTCATGGTGAAAGACGATCATTCTCCAGTTTTTGTGGATACGTTCTCTCTGGCTTCTTTCAGGCTGTATGCTCCAGTAGGCTATGTCATACTCCAGGTGTGTTATCAACGGTGAGATCAAAAGACCGTAAAAAGATTCAAACTCACCCCCATAGTACTTGTTGCGTACTTTTGCGATCTTGTCAACGACTTTTTTCGTCTCCTTCTCTTTGGCGTATCGGTGTATGTCGCTGATATCATATTTTTGGTATTTTCGTATGATCTGTGTGATCTCTTTGAGCATTTTTGTGGCACTCTTTTGCATATTGTAGCCCAGAGTGAGGGCGTGTGTTATTTTTTCGTCTGATTTTTTGAGTAGAGCCTCTATCGTGGCATCATCGTAACTGTCGAGTTTGATCTTCTCCTTTTTGCGATCTTTTCGTATATATTTTTTGGCAACTTCCCTGAAAGGGATCTCCTTAGTGCCCCTGATGCGTGCACCTCCTTCTGTGGCATTGATTGTGACTATCTTTGTGTTTTGGTTATTTACTTGTATGACATTTTCATATCCGCTTAAAAAGAGTTTCCATACCCAGGTCGTTTTGACCTTTCCCTCTCCACCGTAGGCTTCGATGTAGTCATCTTTTTGATCGTTATGTTTGACCTCATCTTCTCCGAAGATGTGATCTTTCGCATGCGATGATCCATCTTTCCCATAGGCGAGATCCTGCCCTATCAGGATGATATTTTCAAAACCTATCTTGGATGCCAGTTCGTACGCCATATTTGCGGCACTCATACCGATACCGATGTATCCCCATTCATCCAGTTCCATGAAGTAGTAGTGATTGCCGGTAGGGCGCATGCTCAGCTGTAGTTGTCCCGCTTTGATGTTGTCTAGAAGTTCTTGATCCACTATCGCTGTCAGTGCGAAAACGATATCTTTTTGAAACGCTTTGGATGTCTTCTCATAAAACTTTCCTGTTAAAGCGATCCTTTCGATAGATGTAACTATATCCGGTTTGATGCCTTCTTTCTCAAGGATTGGTAAGGAAGCATCGACAGATATGATCGTCACATAATCCTGAATCTCTTTCAGAATGGGTAACTGTTTTGCCAGCGACGGACCTGTCGCTACGATGACCGCACTATCGGTAATCTTACCTTTTTGTGTCAGTTCATGAAGGGTAGGGTTCTTGAGCATAGTCGGTAGATTTTGTATGAAGTGTTCAAGTCCGAGAAGTTCATCGGTGATGTCATTGCCCGTAGCATTGATCTGATAGGAAAAGAGTTTTGTTACCTCTTTGTTGACCCGAAGTATATCGTCCCGGTATTTTTCATAAAAGTTGCTGTGCAGATGGAGTGTATATCCTTTGAAGTGGATGATATCCTGTCCTTTGATGGATCCCATGAGAGATCCGGATGTAACATCTTCTGTATGAAAAAGTACAATTTTGTCACTGTTTATCTCATTGCTGAGGTCTGTCAGGTTCAGCGCGACATAGATCAGTTCGAGCTCCGGCTCGAAGATATAGACAGTTTTCAGAAATCTGTTATCAAAAAGGCGTTTGTATAGATAGCCGTTTCCCATGCCGTAAAAGTAGAGAGCTGGATAGAGCCTGTATCTGTCGAGAGATTTTAGTATTGATTCTGTCTCTTTTCGTGGCGTTGCTTCATAAAGCGGTTGATGATCGGTGAGATCTACGATATTTGCATCACTGAGACTACCGTTTGCAAAAACTTCAAATTTACTGTTTGTGGTGATTTTGGAGAGTTTGTTGTAAAGATTGGGGTTTTGGGATCGAAGTGCCCGGAGATTTTTCTCGTATATGGTCATGCCGTGCCTTTAGAGTGGTTTTATCTCAAAAACAGCACAACCTGTACCAAAATATAGATACAGAGGAAAACCTCTGTATCCTAAGTCGATGAGATGTTACTACTGGAGCAATCTCATAACATTCTGTTGCGCAGCATTTGCCTGGCTCATTGCATAGACACCTGACTGTGCGAGGATATTTCGTTTTTTCAGGTTTGCGCTCTCCGCGGCGAAGTCCACATCTCGTATGGTTGATTCGGCAGCAGTGACATTGACCTGTGTGACGGAGATATTTCGTACCGTACTCTCCAGCTGATTTTGGGTAGAACCGATATCAGAGCGGATAGAATCAATCTGTTTGAGTGCTGCATCAGCTGTTCTGATGGCTTTTTCAGCACCCTCTCTGGTCGTAACATCGATGGTATCTAAAGCACTTCCTTTAGAAAGTTCAGCAGCAGCATCAAAACCTATTTTATCACCACCTGTAAGTGTTACTGCCTGATCAGAAACCAGATTGATTTTACCGCTGTATGTCTTAGCAGCGATACCTATTGTGCTATCAGCGCCATTTGCAATTTCCACTTTTACATCACTACCATCTTTAGCGGTTAGAACTAATTTCCCTCCTTCATTGGATGCGATAACATTGGTTCTATCAGAAACTGCATTGATTGCATTCATCAGTGCACCGTCAGCATCACTACTTTTGACATCAACAGCGCCGATGTCTACGCCATTTATCTTGACATCACCCGCAGCAAGATTTCCAGAAACCACTTGTGCACCAGATGTTACTTCTGTTTTAGCAGTTGCGGTTACGCCTGTTTGTGTTGAAACAGCGTTGATAGCATTGGCTTTAGCCCATGCAGAA
>QNZT01000050.1 GCA_003978455.1 Sulfurospirillum sp. | reverse complement strand
TTTGGCAAAAAAAGTCAAATGTAATGAAATCATGGCTTCACTCTTAACCTTTCCAGACATAAGTACACAATGCAGTAGTGAGCAAAATCGTATCTACAAGTGTGCAAATTCAAAATATCAAAAAATTTGTTATAATAGATACAAACCCAAAACTCGTTAGATACAACCAGAAGCAACACCGCAAACAAACATTGCTTCCTTACCGCATTCACCCAAACTCCGTCATATACCTCCTGTACAGCAGCGGTACCCAGCTTCGCTGGAGTTTCAGGTTTTTCCGCTCGGGGATGGAGAGTGTGTGAAAAAAGGTTTTCCAGAGCTTTTGAAACTTCTCTTCATGAGATGAGAGGCGGGGGATGTCGTATGACTTTACTTCATGAAGCATACCGCTTGTGCCGTTGTGCATATATGCCCAAGAGCGCTGGAGATCATGAAGTACAAAGTTGCAGCCGTCCAGCCGTTTGGCGAAGTGTTTTCCCAGTAGCGGCAGGATGTTGAACTTTCCCTCCAGCCGGGCATAGAGGGTACCGTCCTCCAGCTCCTCGAAACGGACAAAACCGTACATCTTGTGCAGATAGCGAAAATACTCCTGCTCCAGCGCTTCGATATACCGGATCGAGGGGTGGGTGATGTCGGCAAGGTTTTTCTGATCGCGAAAACCGAGGATGGTGTAGTCGTAAAGCGCTTTTTCAAAGTCGCGTGTATCGCACAAAAAGGTGTGAAATATCCGGTTAAAGTAGCGCTTTTCAAACCGTTCTTTGAGACTCTGAAGTACTTTGAGGGCATAGGTTCGGTTGGTGATCACGGTGACGGTGGTATCGAACAGGTGGACATCCCCTTCCGATTTGATGATGCGGTGCGGAGCCTCTCTGTGCATATAGCTTCGGTGTATCAGTGTCAGAAAGCCCTCAAAACTGCCGTCGTAGAGATAGGTCACAGCTCACCTGTCGCAGCGGGGATGTATGTGTCAAAAAGAGAGGGCTGGTAGAGCTTTTTGCGTACAGGTTTGGTCAGGGCTTTTCTGATCTCTTCGGGATAGAGCTGCTTTTGGGCGTAATACTTCCCTCCGACGGTGATAAAATAGCGCGCACGTTTGAGTGAGATACCCAGCTTTTTCAGCGTCTCGAAGCGCAGCGCCGAAAAACGCCTCGCCCGGATGATCTTCTGTGCCCCGCGTATCCCGATGCCCGGCACGCGGATCAGCATCTCTTTGGGTGCGCGGTTGATCTCCACCGGAAACAGCGCCATATGATCCAGTGCCCAGACGGTTTTAGGGTCGAGTTCGAGGTCAAGATCGGGGCGTTTTTCGAGGATTTCATGATAGCCGAAACCGTAAAAACGCAGCAGCCAGTCCGCCTGATAGAGCCTGTGTTCCCGAAGTGTCGGCGGTGCTGTCGTGACAGAGGGAAGGTTTTTGTCGTCGTTGGTCGGGATGTATGCGGAGTAGTAGACCCGTTTCAGGAGCGCTTTCTGGTAGAGGTTGGAGGAGAGGCGCAGTATCTCAAAGTCACTCTCCGGAGTCGCGCCGATGATGATCTGCGTACTCATGGGAATAGGCTTTTTCTCCTTTTCGAGGCTGATATCCCGAGCCTCTTTGAGCGGCAGCATCAGTTTCTGCTGTGTCTTTTGCGGTGCCAGCAGTTTCAGGCTTTTGGCGGAGGGGAGTTCGAGGTTGGAGCTGACTCTGGTCGCCAGCTGACACGCTCTGGCGATCAACTCCCGCGAAGCACCGGGAATCAGCTTCAGATGCACATAGCCGTTAAACCTGTACTCAAACCGCAAAATCTCCAGCGCTTTGATCAGCAGCGTCATCGTCTTGTCTTCACTCTCGAAAATCCCGGAGCTGAGAAAGAGTCCTTCGATATAGTTGCGTTTGTAAAAGTTGACCGTCAGATCCGCCAGTTCCCTCGGTGAAAACGCCGCACGGCGTATGTCGTTGCTCACACGGTTGATACAGTAGGCGCAGTCGTAGATGCAAAAGTTGGTAAAAAGCACCTTCAGCAGCGACACACACCGCCCATCCTCCGTAAAGGTATGGCAAATCCCGCTTTGGTGGTTACATCCGATCATCCCCTTCTGAAAGTTCGACACCGCCCCGCTGGAGGAGCATGAGACGTCGTATTTGGCACTGTCGGAAAGGATTGCTAACTTTTGATATATGTCCATGGTTGGATTATAGCAGTGAGGGAAAAAATATCCTGATTTTATTTCATTTTGAAATAATTTTTGCTCTATTTCACTATATTTTCACAATTTATCCTTATCATGAGACTGTTTTCAGTCTCTGCCGCGTATAGATCTGGTTTTGTGGGATATCCCCAGGTAGGCAGGTGCCAGTCGATAACGATAAAGACCGGTATAATCGATCCCATCGTTTCGTTTTACAAAACAGACGGGAGAGACTTATGAAAAGACGAAATTTTCTCAAAACCTCAGCACTGGCAACAGCTGCTACACTTACCTCACCACTTTTCGGCGCACAAAAAAGCACTGCGGGAGAAGACTACAAAGCACTTGTATGCATACTTCTTGAAGGTGGCGCCGACAGTATCAATATGATGATACCCAAACATGATCCAAACCGTTACCGCCAATATAGAGAACTGCGAAAAAACAGTGCTATACCGTTAGAACAAGTACGTACACTCACAAAATCCATCTATGGATTTCATCCGCAGATGCCGAGAATGCAACGTATGTTCAATCACGGAAAAATGGCGGTCATAGCCAACATGGGACCACTGTTTCAACCGCTGAGCAGCACACAGATTGCAAAAGCAAAAACAGTGGACGATATCCCCTCTGCCCCGGCAGGGCTCTTCAGCCATCTTCCGCAGCGTGATCACTGGATGCAGGCAGGCGTTTCACACAGCGGCTGGGCAACACGTCTGGCAAAAAATATCGATGGCAAGTTTGTCAATATCAGCACAGGCGGCTACAACAAGATGCAGGATGCAGAAGAGACAGAAACTCTGATAGCCCACGATGACATCTCCGGTACGCACCCTTTCATGAAACAGGTACGCAGAGCCGCAACCGATACCTGGTTTGAGGAGGATGAGAGCTTTGAAGGGAAGTCACTGGGTGAACAGCTGCGAATGACACTCGATCTGATCGAGCATAGAAAGAAAGCGGGATTTGCAAAACGACAGATCTATTTTGTCAGTGACGGAGGATGGGATCTGCATAGCGACAGCAAGAACCTGCAAGAAGCCTTTGCACATAAAGTTGCCAATCTCGACAAATCGCTCTATGAATTCTCTGCGGCACTTGAGCAGCTCGGACTGGATCAGAAAGTGACAACCTTTACGGTTTCCGATTTCGGACGTACTTTGGACGCTGAAGGCAACAACCACGGATGGGGAGGACACGCTTTTGTCACAGGAGGCGCGGTAAAAGGCGGCATATACGGTCAAATACCCCAAATCGCCGCCAAATCACCCCATACACTGGATAATGGAGCACTTATTCCCACTATCTCCTCAGACCAGTACCAGGCGACACTCGCAGCATGGCTCACAGACGGGAAAGCAGATCTGGAAGCACTGTTTCCACATCTGAAAAACTTCAAAACAAAGAAGCTTAACTTTATGGCTTAGCATAGCGAAGGAGAGTCAAACGACCCTCCTTTGTATAGCCTTATGCTATATCCTCTTCATGAACATAAAATACCAATCAAAAAATGTTATAATAGACCATTGAATCGGGCAATTACGAGATGCCCGATGTATAGCCAAAGAACCAAAGGAGTTGTGATGGGTGATTTTATTTCCAGGCTGATTGCATTTATATATGCTATTTTTCACGGCAAAAAAGCAACATC
>QNZT01000161.1 GCA_003978455.1 Sulfurospirillum sp. | reverse complement strand
CATCCTTCTTGTCATAAAGTAGTTACTATGGTTGAAAATGATTCAAATAAATTTGCAAGAGCAGCCTGGATTGGAACACCTATCAATTCAGGAGATGCAGAAAGTGCACAAATTCATCTTATAAGCAATCAAACTGATTGTAATGGTAATCTGGATGTTACCATTTCGAATATTGATGAAAACAAAACAGCAACATATGTATTTGGTATTGTCACACAGGAGCCGACAAAACTGTAAAGCAACACTTGACACTTTTCAAATAAACTGTTATCATGACGGCATCCAAACAAGGAGTCGTCATGAAATACAAGATGCAGGATCTCGTTTCGCAAAGCGGTGTGAACAAATCCACGATCCTCTACTATATCAAAGAGGGGTTGCTGCCCCAGCCTGAAAAACCCAAACCAAATCTCCACCTCTACCCTGCCCAAACACTAAGGATGCTGGAGTTTATCAAATATTTCCAGCAAAATCTCGGTTATTCGATCGCGCAGATTAAAGAGATCATCAAAGATAACCGTATCGACTTTGACCAAAACAGCGATATGATACTGGAGTATCTCGAAGCGATGGAGGGCTCGAAACAGAGAACCGAAGCGGAGGCGATACTTCATGAAGCACAAAAGCTCGGTATCGACCAGAGTCTCTTCGACGCTTACGAGGAGTGTGCGGAGAAACTGGCAAAACTGGAGTACGAGATGGGTGCGAAACTCCTCACTTCAGAACAAAAAAACGAAAACAATGCATTGCAAAAAGTGATATTCGATATAATCCTGAAACTGAAGCCCTTTATCTTCAACCGTGCCACCATCGCAGAGCATAGACGAAGATGCAATACCGACACAAAGGACTCCCCATGCTGAACCTCCTCAAAGTACGCGGTGCCCTCGCCTATGTTCTGGTCATCTTCATCAACGCTATCGTCGATCTGGGAGACAAGATCGTCCTGCAAAACACGATCTTCAAGGTCTACAACGGCAGTGAGCAGATCGTCATGACCGCACTGGTCAATGCCCTGATCCTGCTCCCCTATGTCATGCTCTTTACACCGGCAGGCTATTTCAGCGACCGTTACGCCAAGTCCAAAGTCCTCCACCACGCATCGAAACTGGCACTCGCGATCGTCGCCCTGATCGCAGGGGCGTGGTATCTGGGATGGTTTAAAACCGCCCTCTTTCTGACATTTTTGCTGGCGGCGCAAAGCGCTATCTTTTCACCGGCAAAATACGGTCTTATCAAAGAGATGTTCGGCAAAGAGCATCTGACGGAAGGAAACGGTCTGGTACAGGCGGTGACGATCATCGCCATCCTGCTCAGTTCCGTCCTCTTCTCCCTCTTTTTCGAGTCGATGCTGACCGGCACGGAACAGACACCTTCCCAGATACTACAACATGTCTGGCCGGTAACGCTGATACTGATCGTCCTGGCGATGCTGCAAGTGTGGCTGACAAAAAAGATCCCCGTCTATCTGGAGGGGGACACAAAGTTACGCTTTGACATGAAGAAGTATCTGCGTCTGGGCTACCTGAAAGAGAACTTCGCCATCGCCACCCAAAACCGCGTGATCATCGAAAGTATCATCGGACTGGGGATCTTTTTCGGTGTGGCGCAGGTGGTGCTGGCGATCTTCGGTGTCCATCTCAAAGAGGTGAGCGGCGAAAACAATACCGTCGTCGCACAGGGTATCATGGCACTGGCGGGTGTGGGTATAGCGATCGGTTCGATCCTCACCGCCAAACTCTCGGAAAAGTATATCGAAACCGGACTCATCCCCATCGGTGCAGTCGGTATCATGACAACTATCTGGGCGATCACCAAAACAGCCAATCTCTATCTGCTGGGATTTGAGTTTCTGATATTTGGTATCTTCGGCGGGTTTCTGATCGTCGTACTCAACGCCCTGATCCAGTACCGCGCCAAAGCACATGAACTCGGACGCGTCATGGCAACCAGCAACTTCATACAGAACTGGTTTATGCTCATCTTTCTGGGACTGACGATGTACAGCGCACTCAACGGTCTGAGCACCGACACACTCTTTCATATCCTGATCGGTGTCGTCTCACTCGGTGCACTCTATGCACTCATCACTCTACCGCAGTTTCTGCTGCGCCTCCTTTTCAAAGTAGTCGCCCTCTTCCGCTACCATCTGCGCAGCCACGGTGTCGAAAACTTCCCCAAAGACGGCGCTGCATTGCTGCTGGGAAATCATGTCAGCTACATCGACTGGATGGTACTATCCATCGCCGCACCGCGCCGTGTCAGCTTCGTCATAGAGCGGAAATTTTACGAAAAGTGGTACCTCAAACCGATCTTCAAATTTTTCGGAGTGATCCCGATCTCCTCACGCGCAAGCAAAGAGGCATTCAAAGCAGTCAGAGAGAAACTCTCCCAGGGTAAGATCGTCTGTATCTTTCCCGAGGGCGCCCTCACCAGAAACGGACATCTGGGCAAATTTCAAAGAGGCTTTGAGCTAATCACCAAAGATATCGACGTGCCGATTATCCCCTTTTACATCCGCGGACTCTGGGGCAGCCGCTTTTCGCACGCACATGAAAAACTCAAATACAACGTCTCTCTCAGAGAGCGCGACATCGGCGTCTCTTTCGGCAAACCGCTGCCCGCAAACACCAGCGCCGCCGAACTGAAACAAGCTATCTTCCAACTACAGATCGAGTCGTGGAGCAAGTATGTCGACACCCTCAAACCGATCCAGCACAGCTGGCTGAAGATGGCAAAGATGCAAGGTGAGAAACTATGTGTCGCCGACTCGACCGGTGCGGAGCTGAGCAACCACAAGTTTGCCGCCGTCGTCTTTAGCTTTGCCCAAAAGATCGCCCAAAAATGCCCCGATCAGCAAAATATCGGGATCATCATGCCGACATCCGCAGGCGGCGCACTGATCAATATGGCGGTACTGAGCCTCGGCAAAACAGTCGTCAATCTCAACTACACCGCAAACAAAGTATCGCTTTCACACGCTATCAAACTGGCGGAGATCAAAACCATCTACACCTCCAGACAATTTCTCACCAAACTCAAAGCCAAAGGGATCGATATCGAATCGGTACTGGAGGGACGCGATGTTGTTTATGTCGAAGATCTCAAACAGGAGATCAAAAAAACCGACATTCTCAAACGCTGGGCGCTTATGAAACTGCTTCCGTACGAACTGCTCGAAAAACTCTATCTCACAAAAAGCGACATGAACCAGACCGCAGCCATCCTCTTCAGCAGCGGCAGTGAAGGCACCCCAAAAGGGATCGAACTGACACATAAGAACTTTATGGTCAATATCAAACAGTTTACCAACCTGCTCAATTTCAGGGAGGACGATGTCATCATGGCGACACTGCCGATCTTCCACTCCTTCGGACTCACCGTCGCCACCCTCGCACCGCTGATCGAGGGTGTACCATTCATCTGCCAGCCCGATCCTACCGATGCAGAAAGCGTTGGAAAACTGACTGCAAAATACAAAGGTACCTTCTTGTTCGGTACTTCGACATTTTTCAGAATCTACGTACGCAGTAAAAAACTGCATCCGCTCATGTTCAAAAGTGTACGCTTTGTAGTCGGCGGTGCGGAAAAGGTCTCCAACGATGTCAGAGAAGCATTCAAAAAGAAGTTTGGTCTCGAAATCTACGAAGCGTACGGCACGACAGAAACCACACCGGGCATCTCCGCAAACATCCCCGACGTACTCAACACCGACTTCTGGCACATCCAGGTCGGCACCAAAGTAGGCAGCGTCGGCATGCCGTTTCCCGGTTCATCTCTGAAGATAGTCGATCCCGAGACCTTTGAAGAGCTGCCGGCAGGCGAAGAAGGGATGATCCTCATCGGCGGTACACAAGTTATGAAAGGCTACCTCAAAGCACCCGAACAGACAGCAGAAGTGATCAAAGAGATCGACGGCGTACGCTGGTACGTCACAGGAGACAAAGGCAAGATCGACGAAGACGGCTTCCTCACCATCGTCGACCGCTACTCACGATTTGTCAAAATCGGCGGAGAGATGATCAGCCTCAGCGCCGTCGAAGAGGAGATACGAAAGATCATCCCCG
>QNZT01000082.1 GCA_003978455.1 Sulfurospirillum sp. | reverse complement strand
AGAAAGATTTAAAAAGTCCTATTTTGGAGATGTGGTCAAGGATGGCAAACCGGTCTACTTCTCCGGTGACGGTGCTATGATGGATAAAGATGGATATATCACGATCACAGGACGTGTGGATGACGTCATCAACGTTTCGGGACACAGGATGGGAACAGCAGAAATCGAAGCTGCAGTTGCGGAAGATGAGCATGTCGCTGAGGTGGCAGTAGTCGGACGTCCTCATGAGATCAAAGGTGAGTCTATTTTCGTCTATGTCGTGCCGAAAGAGGGACATGTCAATCCCGATATCAAAAAGCATATCAACGATCTGCTTGCCAAAGAGATCGGAAATATCGCCAAAGCGGACGATATCGTCGAAGTTCCGGGACTGCCTAAAACCCGCTCCGGAAAGATTATGAGAAGGATTTTACGCGCTATCGCAAAAGGGGAGGAGATCAAGCAGGATATCTCTACACTCGAAGATCCCACGATTGTCGCGAAGATTCAGGAGGCGGTCCAAGCAGCAAGTAAATAAGTCTGTTTTGCACAGAGTCGGCATTTTGTGCCGGTTCTGTGATACTATTGGTAATCTTTGAGCAGATTTACCATTTTTCTTTCTTCTATTGATTCTTTATATTATTGTATCTTTCTCCTCTTTTATCTTGACAGTTTTTCTTTGGCGAAAAAAATGGACTCTCTTAATCTTTTCAGAAAGCAAAATTATTTTCTATTTGTTCGATTTGCAAAGAGACAGAGTCGAAGGAAGTAGATGCACATGATCAAAAAATTGGAAAAAATAGCCAGACAAATGCATCTGTTGTATGTTGATGACAACAGAGAACTATGTGAGACTTATGTCTCATTTTTTCAGGATATCTTTGCGCACGTGGCGTATGCAAACGATGGCAAAGAGGCATTGAACCTCTATCGGAAAAATCGGTATGATCTGGTGATAACAGATATCAATATGCCGCATATGAATGGCTTTACTTTTATTAAACAGATGAAAATGATCAATCCGGAACAGGCGGTTATTGTCGTATCTGCATATAGTGAGATAGCTTATCTGAGCAAGATAAATCAGTGCGATATCACCCAGTTTCTGGTGAAGCCTGTGGATACAAAAGAGTTGATTGAGAAAGTTTATAGTGTTTTGGAAGATTTATTGGTTCATGAGTAGCCCGGAGGCTACTTCATGAAGTTGTAAGTGTGTATGCTTATCTTGTGATACCAAGCGCTTTAAGTACCTGATAAGTGATACCACCGACAGGAAGTCCATTTTGTTTCTGGTATGCCTTGACAGCAGCTCTTGTCTGACTACCGACGATACCGTCAAGTGGTCCATGATAAAAACCGAGCTCTTTAAGTTTTCTTTGCAATTCAATAATTGTACTGCTTGTGATGCTTGATTTACAAACAACACGTTTCCATACAACTTGACTTGGTGAAACCATTTCACGTTTTGTAACCTGGTTGTAAACTGCCGGAATTTCAACTCTTTTGACTTCAGCAGGCTTGACAACTGTTGTAACAGTGATTGGCTTGTAAACTGCCGGAATTTCAACAGATTTTGTAGATGCAGGTGTCTCGACAACAGTTCTGGTAAGCGTTTTGTACGCTGCCGGACGTGCAAGTTTACAGATCTGATGACCGGTGTACTGGTAACCGGCAGGTTTTGCACCACCGACTTTTGCCCATGTAAATACAGGATCAGAGACTTTAGCAGTTTTGGTATATGTCGCTGTTTGCTCCGGAACAGGTACTTTCACTACACGTGCAGGTTCAACAAGTTTTCTGACTTTGATTGTTTTGTATACTGCCGGTACTTCGATTGTTTTGGTTGTAGGAGGTGTCTTGACCACTCTTTTGGTGACTGTTTTGTATCTTGCAGGTGTTGTTACCAGACACATAACGCCACAGTCGTCTGTACCGTTACACTGTGATTTTTTCCAGAGTGTCTTTTCAGGTTCGACAAGTACTCTCTCTGTTACAGTATCATAAACTGCCGGTACTTTGACAAGTTTCTGATATGGCTCTTTGACAAGTACTTTCTCTTCTACATATTCATATTTTGCAGGGATGATTTTCAGTTTGTCATATCCCTCTTTTCGAACATATGTCTCTGTCTGTGTTGTATATTTAGCAGGCTGAAAATACTCTCTGACACACTCGCCGGGATTGAGGCTGTCTATAGGTGCGCCACCCGCTTTTGCGGCAGCAAGGATCTCAGGGCTGACAGGAATACGGTTTTTAAGACTTGTTCTCCAGAAAACCTCTTCATCACGAATCTGGACTTTTTCTGAAATATTTTTAAATGTTGCAGGAATGACACTTAATTTTTCAGAAGCCTCTTTTACCAGTACCTTCTGAGTGTTTGTGCCAAACTGTGCGGGTATAATTTGCAGTTTTTCGCTTGCCTCTTTGACAAGTACTTTTTCTGTATGTGTTTCAAACTTTGCGGGGATCAGTGCTTTTGCATAACACTCACCTGGTTGTGCATTTGGTATAATGCTGGACTCCACTGCCTCTGCAGTTAACGAACTTGACGCTGCGATCAATGATAGAGCAACTACAGTTGATAATTTGTAAACTTTCATTTTTTCTCCTTGAATTTTTTTGGGTATGCTGATTATACTGATTAAAAAATCTAATAGCAATTAAAAAATAATACAATTATTTTATTTAATCTAAGATTAATATCAATCTCTTTTTTTTCTTATACTACTCTAATGTAGCAAAAAAATCGCTCTATTAAGTCAAGGTATATTATGATTTGCTAAATCAGATTGTACAAAGAGAAGGTTTCATGAGAAAAAATATGAGTCGCAGGATCATTGCTATTATATGTATACAAGCGTATATATGTGCGAATCTTTCTGCTTATACTATAAATAGAGAAAGTCTGACACCTGATCGATTGTATGTACAGATTGCTGCGTTGAAGAAAAAAGAGAGTATCGATGCACTGCTTCGTCGTATGAAACGCTTCCCGCTCTGGTGTTATCATGAAGGAGAGATAACAAAAGTGATAGTGGTCAGCAACCCCCGCTATGAAAAAGCGATGTTGCGAAAAATACACAGATATGTGCCGGATGCTTTTGTATTGTCCGAAAACGCCAAAAATTACATTTTACATATCTCCGAAAATCCTGTAAAAAACATCAAAAAAGGTGAATCGACAATCAATTCATCTCTTCCTCTGAATGCGCAAACTATCCTGCAAACCCGCAAAAAGTTCTTTTAAAAAGAGCGTTCGTTGCTAAAGTAATCTTGTTGTAAAATCGCTTACATTTTAAACAAGGAATATGGAATATGGCAATTACTGTATATTATGATAATGATTGTGATTTGAATATCATCAAAAGCAAAAAAGTAGCGATGATCGGTTTCGGAAGCCAGGGACATGCCCATGCGGAAAACCTCAGAGACAGCGGTGTCGAAGTGATCGTCGGTCTGAAAGAGGGTGGCAGTTCATGGGGCAAAGCGGCAGCCAAAGGGTTTGATGTCATGAGTGTAGCGGAAGCGACAAAAGCGGCAAATGTGATTATGATTCTGCTCCCTGACGAGATACAGTCTGCTATTTTCAAAAACGAGATTGCGCCGAATCTGGACAAAGGCGACACCATCGCATTCGGTCACGGTTTCAATATCCATTACGGTCAGATCATCCCGCCGGAGGGGATCGATTGTATCATGGTGGCACCCAAAGCACCCGGGCATACAGTAAGAAGCGAGTTTGTCAAGGGCGGCGGTATTCCTGATCTTGTAGCAGTAGCACAGGATGCAAGCGGCAATGCTCTGGAACTGGCAAAAAGTTATGCGAGTGCTATCGGCGGCGGCAGAACGGGGATTATCCATACGACGTTCAAAGACGAGACAGAGACAGATCTTTTCGGTGAGCAGGCAGTGCTTTGCGGCGGTGCGACAGCGCTGGTTCAGGCGGGTTTCGAGACACTGACCGAAGCGGGTTACGCTCCTGAGATGGCATATTTCGAGTGTCTTCATGAACTGAAGCTGATCGTCGATCTGATGTATGAGGGCGGTATCGCCAACATGAGATACTCTATCTCCAATACGGCTGAGTACGGCGACTATGTCAGCGGACCGCGCGTCATCAACGAAGAGAGTAAAAAAGCGATGAAAGAGATTCTCAAAGAGATTCAAAACGGTCAGTTCGCCAAAGATTTCGTACTTGAGGGTATGACTGGTTATCCGCGTATGAATGCAGAGAGAAACAATGCAAAAGCGTCGTTGATCGAGCAGACAGGAAACAAACTCAGAGAGATGATGCCTTGGATCACCGCCAATAAAATCATCGACCAAGACAAAAACTAAGAGGTAGGAAGTATGGGAGAAGTTATCACTGTCACATCGGGTAAAGGAGGAGTAGGGAAGTCCACCCTCTCCGCCAATCTGGCGGTCGGACTGGCACATGCCGGTAAAAAAGTTGTTGCGGTCGATTTCGATATCGGACTGAGAAACCTCGATATGATTCTCGGACTTGAAAACCGTATCGTCTATGATGTTATCGATGTCATGGAAGGCAGATGTAACCTCTCCCAGGCACTTATTCATGATAAGAGAGCTAAAAATCTCTTCTTTCTTCCCGCATCACAGACAAGTGACAAAAACGTACTTGATCGGGAAAAGGTAGCGAAGCTGCTGGAAGATCTGAAAAACGAGTTCGATATCATCATACTCGACTCTCCTGCCGGTATCGAGAGCGGTTTTGAACACTCCATCTTTATGGCGGATCGTGCGCTTATCGTCTCGACACCGGATGTCTCCGCAGTCAGAGATGCCGACCGTGTGATCGGGATCATCGATGCAAAAAGCGAGAAGGCGAAAGCGGGCGGTGAAGTGGTCAAGCATGTTGTGATCAACCGTATCAAACAGGGGATGGTCGATAAAGGGCAGATGTTAAATGTCGAAGATGTTTTGAGTATCCTTGCATTGCCTCTGATCGGTATTATCCCTGAAGATGAGCATATCATCACCTCTACCAACGAGGGGGAACCTGTCTACTATGCTGAAAAATCACCGGCTTCTCAGGCATACAAAAACATTGCGAAACGTATTCTGGGCGAGGATGTACCATTTATGGATATAACGGAGAAGAAAGGTCTGCTCAAAAGGATATTCGGATGACGCTGTTTGAGAGGTTTTTCGGTACGAAAAAAGATACATCTTCCGCCAGCAAAGCGAGAGATCGTCTGACGATCATGCTTGCACATGAAAGGGCAGACTGTGCTGTACCCTATCTGGATGACCTGAAGATGGATCTGCTTGAAGTGATCAAAAAATACACGCAAGTCAAAGATATCAACATCAAAACCGAGAACAACCAAAACATAGATATGCTTGAAATCGAGATCCAGCTAGATACTAAATGAGCTCACTGCTTCTGAGAATAGTACTGACAGTATTGTTGGTACTCTCCCTCTTGCTACTGCTGATACGTGCTTATGTAGAGTATAAGACTTCTCGGACTGCCGTGAAAGCACTACACCCTTCTGTTGCTGCGACGACATCCTCTTCAGCTACCGAGACAAACGATACTTCTGTCTCCCGCATCCAGGCACTCTTTCATGAGTCAAACACCACGCTGGATCAGAAATATAAAAATGTTGCCTCTGAGATTATGGACTTTATCCATGCCCGTGAGATGAAAAAAGAGGAGCAAAACCAGAGCCGTGCAGCGGCAAAAAAGTTTGTCTCCAGGTGTCGGCAGCCTGTCGGAGAGATCACATTGCCAAAACCGTCACTCAAGCCTGAGCCGAAAAAAGTTCCCCATAAAGTGTTGAAACCGCACAAACCCTATCTGGTGATCATCATGGATGATATACGTTCTGTTGAAGAGGGGGAGATGATACGCCAACTCCCTTTCCCCGTGACACCCTCTATCTTTCCAGTCACCTCAGATCATCCCGATACGCAGGAGATCGCACGGATGTTTCATACTTTCATGATCCATATGCCGATGGAAGCGTACCACTTCTCCTCTCCTGAAGAGAATACCCTGTTTACCGGTGATTCACTCCGGACGATCAAGCAGAGGATTGCCGATATCAAAGCCGATTTTCCACGCCTTACCGCCATCAACAACCACACCGGGAGTAAATTTACCTCCGACTTGGAAGCGATGGATAAGCTTTTTTGCGCACTGGGGGAGTTTGGTATCCCTTTTGTGGATAGCCGTACCTCGGCAGCGACAAAAGCACGCGAAATGGCGAAGCTTTTTCACCGAAAAGTACTGGAACGCAATGTATTTCTGGACAACGAAGATAGTGTACCATCAGTTCTGAACCAGCTCAAAGAGGCGGTGGCGTATGCAAAAGCCCATAAACAGGCGATCGCTATCTGTCATCCGAAACCGACGACCTTTGAGGCGCTGAAGCAGGCGAAACCGCTACTCAAAGGGGTAGAGGTCGTCACGATCGACAAGTTGTACTGATGCAGCGTATCTCCAAAATTCCCGAAAAGTTGCAGATCTTGGCGGATGTGCCACAGAGGCTCTTTTACAAAGGTGATCTCTCCCTGCTCGAAAAGCCTGCGGTCTCGATAGTGGGAACACGCAAACCCTGCGCCTATACCAAAGAGATGACGATGCAGCTGGCGCAGAGATTTTCCGCTATCGGTTATGCGGTGGTCAGCGGTGCCGCGATGGGTGTCGATGCGCTGGCGCATCGGGGGGCGATGCCTTCGACGATTGCGGTGATGGCGAATTCTCTGGATATCGTCTATCCCAAAGTAAATCAGCGGCTGATCGGCTCTATTTTCGAGAAGGGGCTGGCGCTGAGCGAGTACGAAGCGGGTACCAAAGTGACCCGCTACAGCTTTGTCGTACGCAACCGTATCGTCGTGGCACTGGGGGATTTTCTGATCGTTTCCGAAGCGGATGAGAACAGCGGCACGATGCGCAGTGCCGAGATCGCCGTCGAACTGGGCAAAAAGATCTATGTCCTGCCGCACAGGCTGGGGGAGAGCAGGGGAACGTGGAAACTGCTTCATGAAGGCAATGCCGAAGTTATCAGCGATATCGACAGTTTCGTCTCTCGGTTTGGCGCAGTACGGCAGGAGGAGGATCCCCTGCTCGCCTTTTGTCAGAAGATACCCGCACTCTCGGAGGTCGTCGCGCAATTCGGTGATATGGT